>NZ_JBEZXZ010000049.1:0-49101 GCF_040638275.1 Actinoplanes sp. NPDC026623
CGGCGACCCGCTCGCCGAGCAGCCGGCCCGCCAGCCGCCGGCAGATCGCGGTGAGCCCGCGGGTGGCGCCGGTCGCCACCAGGAGCACCGCCAGCAGCGCCGCGACACCCACGCCGGCGGCCAGCGCCGGCCCGGACGGGTTCCCGTCCACCACCCACGGCGGACCGGAACCCAGCAGCAACCCGGCGTCCACCGTGGCGAAGAAGCCCACGAGCGGGAGGAACACGCCGAACGGCAGCGTCAGCACGCAGAACGCCACCTCGCGGCGGGCACGGCCGGTGAACGGGCCGTGCAGGACCGCGCTCACCAGCCTGCCGGCGTCCATCAGCCCATTCTCCCCGCTCACGCGTCCCGGCGACGCAGCAGCCAGCCGCCGACCACCAGGGCAACGGCTGCGTACAGGCAGAGCATGCCGAGCCCGGTCCACGCCGGCAGGGGCTGCTGGCACTGCCCGGCGGGCGCCCCGCAGGACAACGGCCTGGTCGTACTGATGGAGTTCCCGACGATCAGTATCGGCATGTATCCCCTCGCGGCGTGCGCGACCGCGCCGATCACCTGCGCCAGGACGTACACCCCGCCGACCAGCAGGCCGATCGCGGCGGGCGAATGCCGGACGATGGCGCCGAGTCCGAGGCCGAGCAGGCCGATCAGGCAGAAGCTCGTCCCGGCCAGCAGCACCGCGCGCAGCACGCCCGGCTGGCCGAACTCTGCCGCCGGCACGCCATCCGGCAGCGTCGCGCGGGCGGCGAAGAACGAGGCGAACGCGGCGGCCTCCCCGGCGGCCAGCGTCACGGCGCCGAACACCGCGGCCTTGGCCGCCAGCAGCAGGGGCCGGCGCGGGATCGCGGCCAGCGTGGCCGAGATCGTCCCGGACGAGTATTCGCCGGTCATCACCAGCACCCCGAGCACCCCGGCCAGCAGCAGCCCCGGAACCATGCCGCCCAGCACGTTGTTGGTCAGGTCACCCGACGCGTCCTTCGTGCTGTGCCCGACGGCGGCGCCGATGGCGACCGCGGCGGGCCCGGCGAAACCCATCGTCCACCAGGTGGAGCGCAGGGTACGTAGCTTGATCCACTCCATCCTGGCCACGTGCCGGAACCGGTAGTGCCCGCGTACCGAGGTCATGATGTCCTGCCCATCGCCGCGCGGAACTCGGCCTCGCCGGAGGTCAGCTTCAGGAACGCGTCCTCCAGCGACGCCGACTCGGCCGACAACTCGGCGACGGTGGTGTCGGCCAGCAGCCGCCCGGCACCGATGACGATCAGGCGGTCCGCGGTCACGGCCATCTCATTGATCAGGTGGCTGGAGACGAACACCGTCCGCCCCTCGGCCGCAAGCGACCTCATCAGGTCGCGGATCCAGCGGATGCCCTCGGGGTCGAGGCCGTTGACCGGCTCGTCGAACAGCAGCACGCCCGGATCACCCAGCAGCCCCGCCGCGATGCCGAGCCGCTGGGCCATGCCGAGGGAGAACTTCCCCGTCCGCCGGTCCGCCGCGCTTTCCAGGCCCACCAGGCCGAGCACCTCGTCGACCCGGCGGCGCGGGATGGCGTTGCCGGCCGCCAGCGCGGTCAGATGCGCCCGCGCGCTGCGGCCCGGGTGGAACGCCCCGGTCTCCAGCAGCGCGCCGACCTCGCGCAGCGGCCACCCGAGCTCACGGTAGCCGCGCCCGGCGATCCGCACCGTCCCGCGATCGGGCGCGTCCAGGCCCAGCATCAGCCGCATCGTGGTCGACTTCCCCGACCCGTTCGGCCCCAGGAATCCCGTCACCACCCCCGGGCGGACGTCGAAGCTGAGCGCCTCGACGGCGACCACCCGGCCGTAACGTTTAGTAAGGCTACGTACCTCAATCACCGCGAGCCTCTCGACAGGGCAGGACGAACTGCCCGGCTACCAGGCCCGCGGATGCGCGCCGTCACCGATGACGCTACGAACAGCGAGTGACGAGCGGAACGCGGAAACCACCCAACTGTGCCCTGGGGGTTTTCCCCAGGGCAGGGCTATTCGGCCGGCACGACCGCACGGAGGGCGGCGTCGTCCTCCACCGGATAGAGCGCCCACCGCCCGCTAGAGCCCGCGCGGCCGAGGAAGGCGGGCAGCCGGAACCTGTCGACGGGCTGATACCAGATCGCCCCGGTCTCGCCCGACTCCAGGAAACCGTGGTATTCATCGGCGGCGACCGGCTTGTACTTCTTCCCCGGTGCCTGCGCGGACGGCGACTCGGTGAAGGCCGTCACGACGGCGCCGGGCCGCAGCGCCGCCCGGACCTCGGCGCCGTCACCGCCCGCCGGCACCAGCTTCCACCCGTACGCCTGCAGGCCGGTCCGCTCCAGCAGCGCGACGTCCGCGCCGGCGGCCGCGTCCCGTACCCGATTCCAGAAGGCGTCGTCGGCCGGCGGCAGCCCCTCCGACCCGGGTACGGGCTCGAGCACCCGGACCGGGCGCGTCCCATCGGTCGCGGGCGCCGGGGGATAGGCGATCGGCGCCGGCTCCGGGCGGGGGGCCGCGGGCGCCGGCACGCGGGGCTCGGCGACGGCCCGGCGGATCTGGCCGCGGATCTGGACGATGCCGATCAGCAGCACCCCGAGCCCGACGGACCGAACGCCCCACCGGAGCGCCTCGAAACTTAACGCGGACACGGTCTCGTCCAGGTTGCGGGGATCCGAGCCGGCGCTGCTCGCCGTGATGAGGACACTGGCGACGATCGCCAGGTTCCACACCACGATCGACCAGTGCCGCAGCGGGGCCTCCGGGTCGTCCACGAGCCGGCGGAGCATGCTGCGGCTGCCGCGGCGCCAGATGAGGAAGCCGGCCAGGTAGACGACGAGCAGCACCAGGTTCAACCCCGCGATCCCGTCCGCGTGCTCGATCGCCCAGATCAGCATCGGTGAGGCGTCGTCGGCGCCGCCGGCCTGCAGGGCCTGCCGCAGGGCCAGATCGGCGACCAGGCAGAACACGCTGAATGCGGTGGTCGCGGCCACCGCGAGAAGCAGCGCGAACGTGCCCACTTCCCAGGAACGTGGTGGCCGCGTGACAGTGTCCGCCATGAGTCTTCCCCGCGATCGATCGATGAGTTCGGCGCAGCCTAGTCGATCTCTGCGAAGGGGGAGGCCCGCCCGGATCTCCCCCTTCTCGCGATTCACATGGAGATGTCGCCGGGTTACCGGGTGAGCTTCTGGTCCAGGCGCTTCGCGGCCGAGCGGTTGCCCGCCCTGTCGACCGCCGAGTACGTGAAGCGAACCGTACCCTTGGCCAGGCTCTTGATTTTTGTGCTCCACGCGCCGGAACTGCTGGGAGTGCGGGTGAGGATCTTCGCCTTCTTGGCCGCGGTGGCCGAGGAGGTCGCCTTCTTCCAGGCCGAGCCGGTGTAGTAGTACCAGGACGAGCCGCGCTTCTCGATCGCGGTCAGCGACACGCTCCGGACGCCGCTGGCGGCGTCCGACGACGTCCCCCGGACCGTCGCCCAGGATCTGCGCGCGCTGGGGCTGGACGGCTTCCGCAGGGTGACCGTGGGCTTGCCGGCGTCCTTCTTGATCGTGATCGTGCCGGCGGGCTTGGGGGTCGCGACCCCGTTCTCGTTGCCCGGCGCCGCCGTGGCGGTGAAGGTGCCGGCCGAGGCGTAGGCGTGGGTCGCCGTGGCGACCCTGACGCTCGCCGTGACCGTGCTGGTCTTGCCGTCGCCCCACGAGATCCGGACCGTGTCCGCGTCGCTGGACGTGTGATATTCCATGGTCACCGCCTCGCCGACCCAGGCCGAGGTCTTCTTGAGCTTGGCGGAGCCCACCCATTCATGGACATAGGCCAGCACGCGGGGCTCGCCGAAGCCGTTGGACGCCGCCGTGCCGTCCGAGACCGTCAGCGTGGGGGCGTAACTGCCGATGCCCGAGTAGACGTGGGAGATCCGCGTCGTGGTTCCCGGCACCGTCTCGCCCTGGCCGTCACCCCACGAGACGAACTGGGTGATGTCGGCCGGGGCCGTGGCGTCGTCAGTCAGCGAATCCTGAACCAGGGTCACCGACTGTCCAACCCAGACATGCTGGGCCGCAAGGTAGTAGGTGGCCTGCGGCGGGGTGTTCTCCGCGCCAGGAAGCGTGTCGCCCAGGGCCGTTCCGGCCAGAGCGATCCCGGCGCCGCCGAGTATTGCGGTGCTGAGCGCGACGGTGACCAACGCGGTCACGCGACGATTCTTGTGCATGTGGGCTCCCCGTGATTGGTGGCTCGCGGTGCGTGTAATCCGTCCTCAGTGGACCACCCGTATCGAATGCCGGTTTGTAACGTGCCGCAGAATACAAACACCGGGAGACTTGATCAATGGTCCGATTCGCCGGCGGCAGCCAGTTCCTCCGCGGCGCGAAGAGGGAGAGCGGAAACCGCGAGCTTCAGTCGCCCGGTCGTGTCGAGACGGCGAACCAGAAGAAGCCGTGACCGACGATGCCCACGTCGTATTCGCCCGAGTCGGCGATGCGGGGGAACTCGGCACCGCCGGTCAGCTCGCGGGGGACCGTGCCGCCGAAATTCGGCAGGGACAACGTGGTCGTCTGGGTGGTCCCGGCGAAGTTGAACAGGCACAGCGCCCGCTTGTCGCCGTCGCCGCGGAGGAACGCCAGCACGGCCGGATTGGTCGACCGGACGATCAGGAACTCGGGGCTGGCGAAGGCCGCGAAGCCGCGCCGCGCGTCGAGCAGCCGGTTGACCGCCTGCAGCAGCGACGATCGCGCCCGCTGCTGGTTTTCCACGTTGACCGCCATGTAGCCGAACGCCGACTCGTGGATCAGCGGGGCCGGCAGGTTTTCCGGCTGGGCCGTGGAGAAGCCGCCGTTGCGGTCGGGAGCCCACTGCATCGGCGTCTTGACCGCGAGATTGCCGGGCAGCGACAGGTTTTCACCCATGCCGATCTCGTCGCCGTAGTAGAGGATCGGCACCCCGGGCATCGACATCAGCAGCGCGTACGCGAGCTCCAGCTCGCCGCGGTCGTTGTCGAGCAGGGTCGCCATCCGCCGCCGGATGCCGGCCTCGGTGCGCATCCGGGCCAGCGGCGCGTGCTCGCGCAGCAGCTCCTCACGATCGGCCGGCGGGAGCAGCCCGAGCGGCATCTCGTCGCTGTTGCGCAGGAAGACCGCCCAGTGCCGGTCCCCGCTGACCGTGCGCATCCGGGAGAGCACGCTGGACACCGGCCGGTGCGCCTGCCGACGCATCGCCAGCAGCAGGCTCGGCATCAGCGAGGCGTACATGACCAGGTGGCATTCGGGCGCTTCGTCGGTGCCGAAGTAGGAATCGGCGTCCTCGGGCCACGCGTCACTCCACGCGATCAGCACCCGGCCGGGATAGGTGCTGTCCATCCACTCCCGGAGCCCGGACAGGTAGGTGTGTGTCTCGGACAGGCCCTTGCTCTCGGTGCCGCTGCGCTCGAACAGGTAGGGCACCGTGAGCAGGCGCAGGCCGTCCACGCCCTGCTCCAGCCAGAACTCCATGACCTCGCGCATCGCGGCGCCCACCTCGGGCACGTCATAGTTGAGGTCGGGCTCGTGCGGGCTGTAGCGGTGCCAGAAATACTGCCCGCGGACGGGGTCGTGGGTCCAGCCGCCCTCGTTGCTGCCCAGCGGCTGCGCCGCCTCGGCGAAGCCCTCGCCGGAGGCGCTCCAGACATAGAATTTCCCGTACGGGCCGTCCGGGTCCCGCCGCGACCGCTGGAACCAGTCGTGCTGGTTGCTGGTGTGGTTGAGGACCAGGTCGAGGATGACGCGCATCCCGCGACGGTGGGCCCGGCCGATCAGCTGGAGCAGCTGCGACGGCTGCCCGAGCCCGGTGTCGATGCTGGTGAAGTCGGCGATGTCCCGGCCGCCGCTGACCGAGGGCGACGACATGATCGGGGTGAGCAGCAGGCAGTCGACGCCGAGCCGCTGCAGATAGTCGAGCTTCTCGGTGACACCCGGCAGATCGCCCTGGCCGTCGTGGTTGGAGTCGTAGAACGAGCGCACGTCGAGCTCGTAGAAGGTGCTGCCGGCCACCCAGTCGAGCGCGCCCTGATCGGCCGGCGCGTCCGGCGGCGGTTCGGCGGCGAGCTCCTCGCGGGCCGCCCGCCCCCGGCCGCTGATCACCGCGCGGGCCCGGGCGGAGACCCGCTCGTCCTCGTCGTGGCCGAGGTCCTCCAGGGTCTCGATCACCGCGGCCAGCTCGACCCGGGTGCGCTGCTCGCGCTGCAACCAGGCGCCCAGCTCGTCCACCGCGAGGGCCCGGGCCGAGACCAGCGCGCTGCGGGTCAGCTGCATGATGTCCCGCGGGATCATCTCCGGCCGCCGCGGCGCGTTGCTCAGAATCAGGTCGCCGACCCCGGCGGCGCGCATCTGCGGGGTCTGCGGGCGTTCCCGGTCGACCATCCGGACGGCCGCGTACTCGAAGGCCTCGCGGACGCTGATGATGCCGTTGTTGTCGCTGTCGGCCGCGCCGGTGCGCAGCCCCTCCAGGAACGGGCCGCTGAACGCGGACGGCAGCGCGTGCTGCTTGTAGCCGTCGCCCTCATGGGCCAGCTCGGTCGCGCCGGCCGAGACCAGCACGACGCGGCTGCGGTCGCCGCGCTGCTTGAGGTCGGCGAACGCGCCGGCGTGGCAGCAGTCGAGGATCAGCACCAACTCGCCGGCCCGGCACTCGTCGACCCACTGCCGCAGCTCGTCGCTCGGTACCGCGGTGGGCGGCAGGCGGTCGGGATCGGTCGAGGTCGCGGTGAGGTAGAGGCGGCGGCGCCCGTGCAGCCGGCCGTGGCCGGAATAATAGAGCAGCAGGAAATCGTCGGGCTTTGCCGCGGCCAGGAAGTCGTAGATCTTGTCCTGCAGGGTGTGTGAATCGTCGTCCTGGGAGAGGGTGACCCGGTCGAACGCGCCGAGCTCCGCACTCCCAAGAATCTTCGCCCAATCTCTGACGTCACTGGCGGGTGAGTCCAGATTCGGCAAGCGGTCATTCTCGTACGCGCCGATGCCAATCAGCAGCGCGAGTTTCAATTGACTTTCTTCCGCTTTTCGACCGCGACGCCGGACCGTTGCGGAAGATTGCGCAACACCTTGGCCAGGCCCTCCTCGGACATGTTCTCCGAGTCGAGCTTGGTGCCGTCGGGGAGATCGATGGTGATCTTCTTGCCCTGGTGCCGCTCCTGGTAGCGCTTGATGATCTCGTCGAGGCGCTTCGCCAGGCGGTCGTAGTCGGCCTTGGCGCGCATCGCGGTCGGGATGCCGAACAGGCTCACGCCGAGCACGCCGAGCAGGACGGTGGTGGCATCGCGGGTGCCCTCGGCGGCCGGGCCGGCCACCTCGTTGGCCTCGACGCCCCGAAGCTCATTCAGGTCGTCGCGCAGATCACGCGTGGCCTCGGCCAGATCCTCATCGGAGACCGGAGAATCCGACACGACGTTTACCAGGAAGTCACCGCTCACGCAGCCATCGTGCCGTACCGCACAGTGGGTGGCAAGAAGGTCACCGTTGCGTGCCGGAACGGACGAGCGCGACCGCGGGCCGGCCGCCCGAGGCGGCGCCACGTCTTTGATGATCGTTTCCGGCTCATCGAGCCGTTCCGGGTAACTGTCCAAAGTATATGAGAAACGCCAATATTCGCCTCGTGATTTCCGTCTTGACCACGCAAGAATCACCTGAAAACAGGCAGTTCACAACGTCGCGGATCGTTACGCGGAATGGCCCGCCGAACTGGGGGGATGAGGCGCTATTGGAACATCGGCCAATTCGTTCCCATCGCGGGATACGGGTGGCGGTGGCCGGGTGCGGACGGTGTCGCCGGCGCCCTGCCGGTACTCATGCGGGTCGATGGACGAGATCGACAATTGATGATCAAATCGCGTATCGTCCGGGCCGCAGTCACGACTACGGGAGTCCCCGCGCCATGGGCAAGTTTCGTCTCATCACGACAGCCGGGTTGCTCGGCTGCCTGGTCATGTGGGGCCCGGCGCCCGCCTTTGCCGCCGACCCGCCCGCCGACGACACCTCGCCGGTCGTCTCCTCCACCGGTCTCGTGGACGGCCAGGTCATCGGGCGCGGCCAGCGGCTTCGTCCGAGCTGGGCGGACGACACCGGCGTCACCCGGGTGGAGGTCCTCCTCAACGGCACGGTCCAGCGGAGCTACCTGCCCAGCCAGTGGAGTACGGGTGTCTACCTGTCGGTGCCCGCCAACCTGCACGGCACCGACGCGGACGTCACCATTCGGGCGTTCGACGCGGCGGGAAACCGCGGCGAGGCGACGAGCCGAGCCCGGGTGGACACCGAGGGCCCGCACGCCGCTCTGTCGCCGCCGTTCGAGTCCTTCATCGGCGGGGTGGTCACCTTCACCGCGACCGACGTGTCGAGCGACATCGCGCAGATCGTGCTGTGGGACCACGAGAGCGGCCGGGAAGTGGCGAAGGCCACGGCCGCGCCGTGGTCGATGACCTGGGACACGACCGGGCGTACCGGCGCCTTCCACGTCCACTTCGAACTCACCGACAAGGCCGGCAACGTCACCTTCGCCTACGGCTTCTACGGCATCGACAACACCGGGCCGGCCATCTCGGGCCTACTTCGACTGGGACACCGGCCGGGCCAACGGCACCGCCCTGTTGGAGGTCCGCGCCTTCGACAACCTCGGGCACCGCGCGACGGCGGCCCGCAGCATCGTCATCGACAACACCGGCCCGGCGATCACCTCGATCACCCCGGCCGACCGGGCTCTCGTCCGAGGCGGTCAGATCAGGACCACCGTGAATGGCGTGGACCCGTCCGGCCTCCGCGAGGCCTATCTGCTGGATGCCAACACCGTGTACAAGGCGCCCTTCACCGCGTACGCCTCCGCGGGCCGGGACGGGGCGCGCACGTTGACCTGGACGCTCACCGATCGGCTGGGTAACCGGAGCACCGCCAGGCGGGTCGTCGTCGTCGACAACACCAAGCCGGCCGTGAAGATCACCAAGGCGCCCGGTAACGGCGCGAAGGTCAGCAGGACGGTCAAGGTCACCGTCTCCGCCACCGACCGCAACGGCATCAACCGGGTCGAGCTACTGATCAACGACAAGGTCGTCGCCAAGGACACCAAGGCGTCCTACGCCTTCTCCGTCAACCCGAAGCGGTACGGAAAGAAGATCAAGATTCAGATTCGCGGCTACGACAAGGCCGGCAACGCCACGACGACCACCGCCCGCACCTGGCGACCCAAATAGGCTGACGGGCCGGTCGGTGCAATTCGATCGGCCCGCCGACTGGAATCGCCTGATCGGCACGGGACCCGCGTTTTCGCTGGGGTGCGGTCAGGGAGCTGGCGCAACCGGTGATTGGCCGCGGCCGGCGGTGACCGGTCCTATGCGGGATCGACCGTCTTCACCATGACGCAGTTCTTCAGCCCTTTTGGCCGGTCGTAGGTGAAGCCGAGCCGTTCGTAGAGTCGGCGGGTGCCGTTGTAGAGGAACGACGACGACATCTTCTTGGTCTGGTTGGTCAGGTCGTGGGGATAGCTCTCGACCCGCCCGCCGCCGGCCCGCGCGATCAGGTCCAGCGCACCGGTGATCGCCAGCTCCGTCACGCCCCGTCGCCGATGGCGCTTGTCGACGAAGACGCAGGTGATCCGGTAGTCGGGATCCGCGGTCTTGGTGGCGTCGTACTCCTTGCGGTGATGCAGGCTGGGCAGCTCGGCCGGGGTGCCGTACTCGGCCCAGGCGATGGCCTCGTCGCCGTCCATCACCAGCGCGGCGTGCGCCTTGCCCTGCTCGACGTAGGCCTTCTTCAGCGCTCGGTTGGCCTCCGCGCCCTGGCCGCGCTCGGGTCCGTCAGGGTGGAACCAGATGCACCAGCAGCCCCCGAAGATGCCGTTGTGCCGCTGCACCAGGGCATCGAAGGCGGGCCAGGTCTCGGGGCCGAGAGGCACGATCGTGTACGACGACTCGGTAGCCATGCGGCACCATAACCCGCTCGGCCGGGCGGACACATCGGTCGTGTGTTTGGCCTGCGGGTCGACGTTCGACCCTGCCTCGCGGCGGACACGATGGCGTCCTGATCGGCGATCACGGTGAGCGAGGGCGCGCCGCGCGGAGGCGACCGCACCACCATCGGCGCCGCGGTCGACACCTCCGCCGGCACGATCCTGGAGTGCTTTGGCATCCTGCGCCGGCTCATTCGAGCTGCAGGGCCCTCGACTCCAGATAGCGCTGCTCGGGCCGGCTCAGCGTGAGCCGTGCCGCCAGCCGGTACTGTTCCCGGGCCCCGGCCAGGTCGCCGGTCAGCTGCAGCAGGTGGGCCCGCACCGCGGCGGTCCGGTGGTGGCCGGCCAGCTTCGGATCCTCGGAGACCTGGTCGAGCCCGGCGAGCCCGGCTTCCGGGCCCTCGACCATGGCACGCGCCACAATCCGGTTCAGCGTGACCATCGGGCTTGGGGCGAGCGCGTGCAGCATCCCGTACAGGGCGAGGATCTGCGGCCAATCGGTGTCCTCGGCGCGCACCGCCTCGTCGTGCACCGCCGCGATCGCGGCCTGCAACTGGAACGGTCCGATCGGAGCCCGCTCCAGCGTGTCGGTGATGAGCGCGACGCCTTCGGCGATCGCGGCCGCGTCCCAGCGGCGCCGGTCCTGCTCCGCGAGCGGGATCAGGGCATTTTCGGGCCCGGTACGGGCGGCCCGGCGCGCGTCGGTGAGCAGCATCAGCGCGAGTAGCCCGGCCACCTCGCCGTCGTCAGGCAGACGCCGGTGCAGTTGCCGGGTCAGCCGGATCGCCTCCCTGGTCAGCTCCACCCGGTGCAAGGCGTCCCCGGAGCTGGCCGTGTAGCCCTCGTTGAAGATCAGGTAGAGCACGTGGCGTACCGCGGTGAGACGCTCGCCAAGCTCGCCCGGCCCGGGCATTTCGAACCGGCTACCGGTGTCACGGATCCGCTGCTTGGCCCGGCTGACCCGCTGGCCGACGGTGGCCTCCGGCAGCATCAGCGCCCGGGCGATCTCCGCGGTGCTGAGGCCGCCGACCGCCCGCAGGGTGAGCGTGACCTGCGCCGGCACGCTCAGCGCGGGATGGCAGCACAGCAACAGCAACGCCAGTTCGTCATCGCCACGCGCCTGCGGCGCAGGCTCGCGCTGGACCGCCTCCTCGCGACGCCGCCGGGCCGTCTCGTTGCGCAGCGCCTCCACCCGCCGGCGGCTCGCCACGGTGATCAGCCAGTTCCGCGGCTGCTCCGGGACGCCGGTCCGCGGCCACTGCCCGGCGGCCGCTATCAGCGCCTCCTGCACCGCGTCCTCGCACGCCTCGAAATCACCGTAGCGGCGCAGCACAGCGGCCAGCACCTGCGGCGCGTACTCGCGTAGCAGGACCGGCAGCCCGGTCACTGCTCCCATGTGCTCATGTCGAGGACCGGGCGCACCTCGACCTTCGTGTACGCGGCGTCCGGAACCCTCGCGGCCCAGGCGACCGCCTCGTCGAGATCCGCGACGTCGATCAGGTAGAAGCCCGCCAGGTGCTCCTTGACCTCGGCGTACGGTCCGTCCGAGGTGATCGTCCTACCGCCGCGCACCGACACGTGGGTGGCCAGGGCCGGGTCGCCAAGCCCCTCAGCGCCCACCAGCACACCGGCCTCGCGCATCTCCTCGCTCAGCCGCAGGTGACCGACGCCGAAGTCGCTGCGCTGCTGTTCGGTCAGCGTTTCCCAGACCGCGAGGGACTGCGGGTTGGACTGAACCAGGATCACGTATTTCACAACGGCACCTCCATGCGCGGCCCCATTCTCCCGAATGAAATCTCTCTTGCCCGGGATGTCGAAACCGGGCGGCTCTGTTTCGACGTCCCGGGCAAGAGAGAAGGGTAGGACCTGTCATGGACGAGATCAGGCAAGCCATCGAGGGCAAGGCCGCGCTGCTGCAGCAGGGTGACGTCAAGGCCATCCTGTCGTACTACGCGCCCAGCTTCGTTGAATACAGCCTCGCCCCGCCGCTGCGCCAGCCCGGCGACGGCCGCGACCCGGCCCCGCTGGAGGCCTGGCTGGCCAACTTCGAGATGCCACCGCGCCGCGAGGTCACCCGGCTGGAAATCACCACCGACGGCGACGTGGCGTTCGCCACCAGCCTCGACCGCCTGAGCGCCGTGCCCCGCGGCTCCGCCGAGGGCTTCAGCTTGTGGTTCCGGGTGACGCTGGGGCTGCGCCGCATCGGCGGACGCTGGCTGGTGACGCACGAGCACGAGTCGGTGCCGTTCGAGATGGACGGCTCGATGCGCGCCTCGACCGGGCTGACCCCCACCGACTGAGACGGGATGTCACCTTCGTTGCCCGGCCGGTGTCTGCATGGCATGAGGGCCTGCCCAAGCCGGAGGCACCGCCACCGGCAAAGGAGGAGAGTCGAGGCCTCGGCCCGCTCGCATCTCCCCGGCCGCGGTTGTCAACCGCCGTGTTCGCCGTTGGGTTCTTCGTGCTCCGAGGCGTCGGGCGGGTGCAGGTGCGGGTCGACGCTCAGGGCCAGCTCCCATAGCGCGCCGCGGAGCGCCCGCATCCGCCGGACGCCCAGGACGGCTTGCCAGTCGGCCTCGATCCGCGCTTCTTCGGCGATGGCGACGGGCAACGCGCCCCGGCCGCGTGCTGTCAGCCGGATCAGTCGTGCTCGCCCGTCGGAGGGATCCGGCACCCGCTCCACGAAGCCGGCCGCCTCGATGCCGTTGACCAGGGCGAGGGCGGTCTGTTTCGGGATGCGGGCGCGATCGGCGAGGGTCACCAGCCGGGTGCCCGCCGGGTCGATGCCGGCCAGCATCCTGGCCTGGGCCCGGGTGATGCCGGCGTAGCCCGCCTCGGCAAGCGCGGCGACGATGCGGTCCTCGGCCGCTCGAAAGCCGATGAACATCAGCCACCCGGACGAGACTGCGCGTTCCATCATGGGCCCCTCCGGTAGTCCCGATCAGGACCGGATTTTAGTACCATACTCGTACTAGATTTGGTCGGGTGAAGGGATCGGGCTCATGGACGACACCGAGGTCTGGTCGGCCGTCGACCGGCGGCGCCGCGCCATCGTGGCTCTCTTGACCGACCTGGCCCCGGGGGAGTGGGGCACCCGCTCGCTGTGCGAGGGGTGGACCGTGAGGGATGTCGCAGCACATCTGACGATGCCACTGCTGACCGTCCGGCAGTTCGCGCTGCTCGCCATCCGGCATCCGGGCCGCACCAACCACCTCATCCGGGAAGGCTCGATCGACCTCGCCCGGCGCCACGATCCCGGGCAACTCCTTCACCGGCTCGATCTGCTGGTGGGGCGGCACCGCACTTTCCCGGGCCTGACCTGCCGCGAGGCGCTCATCGACGTTGTCGGCCACACCTTTGACATGGCCATCCCGCTGGGCCGCGAGATCCGCGTCCCCGCCGTCGAGGTGGCCGAGGCTGCCGACCGGGTGGTCTCCTACCGCGGCCGCGGGAACGCGAAAGTCTTCCGCACCCTGCCGCTGGCGGCGTACCGGCTCACCGCGACCGACCACGGCTGGTCCACCGGAGCCGGCGCGCAGGTGACAGGCACCATGACCGACCTGTTTCTCCTGCTCACCGGGCGTGTCGTGCGGATCGGGCAGCTGCAGGGCCCCGGGGCGGACGACCTCCGCCGGGCCGTCGCCACCTGATGCCGTCCCCGCCGCCGGCGAAACCGCGGCACCTGACCGCACCCGACTGAAATGACATCCGCGTGCGGGCCCGTTCCGCGGGCTGAGCCGGGGCTCTCGAGCTTTGTCGTACGCCCCCGCTAACCTTCGCCGCATCTTCGACAGTGGGGCGGGTCATGCGTAGTTTCGAGTTCGTCGATGGTGGCTCGGCGAAGTTCTGGGAGATCCAGCGCGACGGCAACGAGGTCACCGTGCGCTGGGGGCGCGTCGGCACGATCGGCCAGACCAAGGCCAAGGACTTCGACGACCCGGCCGCCGCGACCACGCACGAAACCAAGCTGATCGCCGAGAAAACCAGGAAGGGCTACGTCGAGACCACGGCCGCTCCGGCCGCCGGCGCTTCCCCGGCCGCCGGGCAAGGTGGCAGGGCGTCTGCGCCGATCAGTCCCGGCCACGGGTCGGCGGCGGCGAATCCGACGCCTTCCGCCGTTTCGGCCGGCCCGGGTGCCTCGGCGGTGGCTCCGGCCCCGAGCGCGCTGGTCGTGGAGGTCGACGAGGACGCGTTCGTGTTTCCGCCGGCCTGGTACCGGCATCGGTATGCGCGGCGCACCAGCGTCGGGGCCGGCCGGTTCGTGCCCGATCCGAATGCTCGGGCGGTCGCCGAGGAGGAAGCGAACCGGCTGCCCGGCACGGTGCAGCGGATCCTTGAGGCGCCGACCACGCCGGACGACATCCGGGCGGCCGCATTCGCGTGGCGGCTCGGTGACGCGGGCGCCCCGGCGATCGGTGGCGCGGCGGTGGCGGCCGCCGCTGCTGCCGGGAACTGGTCGGCCCGGGAGCGGCTGGTCGCGTTCGCGGACGTCTGGATCGGCGAGCGCGGGCTGCGTTACGCGGCCGAGGCCGCCGTGCACCTGATGGCGTTGTTGATCTCCGACGATGCGGCGCCGCGGGGGGCGCACTACACCGGCAACGACCGTTACGGCGTGCGTCCGATGCGTGCCGGGGAATGTCGCCAGGGCTGGGGCGCCGACCTGCCGCTGCAGGTGGTGTTGCGGGTCCGGCAGGCACTCGCCGGTGCGTCCGACGAGGAATACTCGGCCGTCGTGACGGCGCTCGAGTCGTTCCGCAAGGGCCACGCCTATGCCCGGGTGGCGACCTCGTTGCTCGCGCCGGACCGCGCGGCGTGGGTGGCGGAAGACGTCGACGCCGCGATCGCCGACGCGGACAGCTACCGCGCGTCGGCGCTGATCACCGCCGTGGGTGCCGGCGAGCAACTCGCCGCGCTGGCGCAGCACGCCAACGGCTACACCATCTACGGCTCGCTGGCGATGCTGACCACGCTGGTCGACGGGACCGGGCCGGCCGCCGCCCCGACGCTGTTCCACTGGTTGGACGAGGCCTACACCGATGCCGACGCCCGGCGGCGGCTGCTGAGCATGGTGTCGGCACTGACCGGCGACGCGCCGCTGCGCGGTCTGATCGAGCGGATCGACGACCGCTATGTTGCGCCGGCGCTGCTCGAGGCGGCCGACCGGTTCCCGGTGCGGGCGATGCGTCTGCTCGCCGAGGGTGCCGCCAAACGTTCGGTGGCCGATTTGCTGCGTGCCCACGTGCTCGTCCACCCCGGTTTGGTCGACCGGGTGACTGCGGAGCTCGACGCGGACGCCGCTGCCCGGGTGCGGACTGTCGTCGGGGATGCCGCGGCGGTCACCGTGGCCCCGGCCGAGGCCGTTCCGCCGCTGCTGGTCACTCCGCCGTGGCAGAACCGGGCCAAACCCGCCAAGCCGGTGGTGCTGACCGACCTGGTCTGCGCTGACGGTCCCACGATCGCCTGGCTGCCCGGCGAGCGCGAGGAGTGGCGGAGCGCGTCCTACCACAACACCCCGAACGGCAGCGACGACTGGGCCAAGCTGGCCGCGCAGATCCGCGTCGGGCGGGCACCGTGGTCGGAGCCGGCCCGGTTCTTCGACCAGGGTCCTGAGCCGATTGTCCGTCCGGTGCTGGCCACGTGGGATCCGCGCGCCATCTGGGAAGCCGGCTCGTGGATGCGGCTGATCGTGGCCCGGTTCGAGCTGGACGCGCTGCCGCCGGTGATGCTGCTGGTCCGGGAGCGGCCGGGCGACGGCGCGGGCCTGCTGCTTCCGTTCGCGTCGCCGACGATCGCCGTGCTGATCGCCGACTGGCTGGCTCGGCTCAAGAGCGTCCGGCGTACGGCGCTGGCCTGGCTGCTGCGGCACCCGGAGGCGGCCGCTCGGGCGCTCGTCCCACCGGCGCTGGGCAAGGCCGGCCAGGCCCGCCGCCAGGCCGAACGTGCGCTGTTCACACTGCACACCAACGGGCACACCGAGGCGGTCCGGACCGCGGCGCAGGGCTACGGCAAGATCGCGGGGGATGCGATCGAGGCCCTGCTGGCCACCGACCCGCTGGCGATCCTGCCGGCCCGGATGCCCGCGGTTCCGGGCTGGGCGTTGCCCGGCCTGCTGCCGCCGGTACGG
The DNA here is from genome assembly GCF_040638275.1 of Actinoplanes sp. NPDC026623. Classification (NCBI taxonomy): domain Bacteria; kingdom Bacillati; phylum Actinomycetota; class Actinomycetes; order Micromonosporales; family Micromonosporaceae; genus Actinoplanes; species Actinoplanes sp. NPDC026623. The sequence goes on from NZ_JBEZXZ010000049.1 coordinate 16,069, forward strand.
CTGCGGGGAGGGGCCGGTGCGCTGCCCGCGGACGCGGTGACCAATCTGATCACCGTGCTGGCCCTGTCCAAGCCGGACGATCCCTACGAAGGGCTGGAGCTCGTCAAGGAGGCGTGCGAGCCGGCGAGCCTGGCCGAGTTCGCCTGGGGGTTGTTCCAGCGGTGGCAGGCTTCCGGCGGCGAGTCGAAGGAGAACTGGATCCTCGATGTGCTCGGGTTGATCGGTGACGACGAGACCGTGCGCCGGCTGACCCCGCTGATCCTGGCCTGGCCCGGCGAGGGCGGCCACGCGCGGGCGGTCACCGGGGTGCGCGTGCTTGCCACGATCGGCAGCGACGTCGCCCTCATGCATCTGCATGGCATCGCCCAGCGGGCCAGGTTCAAGGGCCTCAAGAACGCGGCCGGGGAGAAGATGGATGAGGTGGCGGCGGCGCTCGGGCTCACCGCCGACCAGTTGGCCGACCGTCTGGTGCCCAACTTCGGCCTGGAGCAGGACGGGTCGATGCGGCTCGACTACGGCCCGCGCCAATTCGTGATCGGGTTCGATGAGCAGCTGCGCCCGTTCGTGGCGGACGCGGCCGGCAAGCACCTCAAGGCGCTGCCCAAACCGGGAACGAGGGACGATCACGAGCTGGCCCCGGCGGCGTACAAGCAGTTCTCCGCCTTGAAGAAGGACGTACGGACGGTGGCCGCCGACCAGATCCGGCGACTCGAACGGGCGATGGTGGCCGGGCGGCGCTGGACCGGCGCCGAGTTCCGGCAGCTGTTCGTCGAGCACCCGCTGCTCTGGCACATCGTGCGCCGGCTGGTCTGGGCTGAGTTCGACGCGGACGGCCAGGTGGTCGGCGCGATCCGGGTCGCCGAGGACCGCAGCCTGTCCACGGTCGAGGACGACGTGACGACCCTGGGCGACGACGCCACGGTCGGCGTGGCGCACCCGCTGCACCTGGGCGACTCGCTGGCCGCCTGGTCGGAGGTGTTCGCCGACTACGAGATCCTGCAACCGTTCGCGCAGCTGAGCCGGTCCACGTTCGCGCTCACGCCGCAGGAGAGGAACGGTAGCAACCTGGCCCGATTCGAGGGCCTGACGCTGCCCACCCACAAGGTGATCAGTCTGGAACGACGCGGCTGGCGGCGGGAGACGCCGCAGGACGCGGGCATCCAGGGCCGCATCGAGCTGATCATCGGGAAGCGCCTGGAGTTCGCGATCGACCTCGACCCGGGCATCGCGGTCGGCATGATCGACGAGTTCAACGAGCAGAAGCTCACCGACGTCTTCCTGCACGACGGCAGCGGCACCGGCTGGGGCCGCGGCGTTCAGGGCCGGATCCCGCTGGACCGGCTCGACCCGATCACCGCATCAGAGATCATCCGCGATCTGACCGAGATCAGCTCTTGAGCACGGGAGGGCCGGACATGACCGTTGTCGAGGTCACCGAACCCGCCGACCAGGTGCAGCGACCGCCGGCCGAGGTGCGGTTCGCCGACGAACTGGCCCGGTTGAAGGCCGACGACACAGCCGCCCGGCCGCCGGGCTGGGCCCTGAGCGTGCAGGCCGCCAGTCGGTTTGTGGTCGGCGATCCGCGGCTCGGCGTCACCCGCAAGTTCGTCGGCGACCCGTCGCTGATCGACCGGGCGCTGATCACGCTGGCGACCAGCCGCGGGCTGATGCTGGTCGGCGAGCCCGGCACCGCCAAGTCACTGCTGTCCGAGCTGCTGGCCGCAGCGGTCAGCGGCGACTCGAAGCTGACCATCCAGGGCGGCGCGGCCACCACCGAGGACGCCATCCGCTACTCGTGGAACTACGCGCTGCTGGTGGCCGAGGGCCCGTCCACCCGGTCGCTGGTGCCGGCGCCGCTGCTACGCGGCATGGCCGAAGGCCGCACGGTCCGCTTCGAGGAGATCACCCGCTGCCCGTTGGAGGTCCAGGACTGCCTGCTCTCCCCGCTGTCCGACCGGGTGCTCGCCATCCCCGAGCTGACCGGCCCCGAGGCGATGGTGTTCGCCCGGGACGGCTTCAACGTCATCGCCACCGCGAACACCCGCGACCGGGGCGTCAACGACATGAGCTCGGCGCTGAAGCGGCGGTTCAACTTCGAGACCGTGTTCCCGATCGCCGACTTCGACACCGAGCTGACCCTGGTCGCCGAGGAGGCCGGCAGGCTGCTGCGCCGGTCCGGGGTGACCGCCGAACCCCGCCGAGACGTCCTCGAGGTGCTGGTCACCACGTTCCGTGAGCTGCGTACCGGGGAGACGGCGCGGGGCGACACGATGGATCGGCTGTCGGCGGTGATGAGCACCGCGGAGGCGGTGTCGGTGGCGCACGCCATCGGCCTACGCGGCTGGTTCCTCCGCAGCGAACCGGGCACCGCCGAGGACCTGGTGGCCTGCCTGGCCGGCACCGCGGCCAAGGACAACCCGGAAGACCTCACGAAACTCCGGCGCTACCTGGCGCAGCAGGTCACCTGGCGCGCCGGTGACCAGTGGAAGGCGCTGCACCAGGCCCGACACCTGCTGCCGGGCTGAGCCGTGCCGGTCACCTTCATCGGCGTACGCCACCACAGCCCTGCCTGCGCCCGCCTGGTCCGCGACACGATCGCCGCACTGAAGCCGGCGTACGTGCTGGTGGAAGGCCCGTCGGACATCAACCGGCGGATCGGCGAGCTGCTGCTCGGGCATGAGCTGCCGATCGCCGTGTTCAGCAGCTACCGGGATGACGAACGACGGCACGTCTCCTGGGCGCCGCTGTGTGACTACTCGCCGGAGTGGGTCGCGTTGACCGCCGGGCGCGCGGTCGGCGCCGAGCTGCGGTTCATCGACCTGCCGGCCTGGCATCCGGCGTTCGGCGACGTCAGCAATCGGTACGCGGACGCGGAACTGCGCTACGCCGACGTGATCGACCGGTTGTGCCGGGCGTTCGCCGTGGACAATGTGGACGCGCTGTGGGACCACCTATTCGAGATCGCCCCCTCGGACGGGTTGTTCGAGCGGCTTGCCACCTATTTCGACCTGGTCCGCGGGGAGTCGGCGGCGAGCGGGTCGGACGCGGCCCGCGAGGCGTACATGGGCCGGTGGGTCCTCGCCGCGGCGGCCGCCGCGGGTGACCGGCCGGTTGTCGTCGTGACCGGCGGCTTCCACCGGCCGGCAATGGTCGCGGCGTATGAATCCGGCCGGACCGGTCGCACCACCGAGTGGCCCGAAGTGCCGGAAATGCCGAAGGGGGCGCTCGGCGGGAGCTTTCTGGTGCCGTACTCGTTCCGGCGGCTCGACGCCTTCGACGGTTACCAATCCGGGATGCCGTCGCCGGGCTACTACCAGGAACTGTGGGAATCGGGCCCGGACGGCGCCGCCCGGCATCTGGTGGAGGCGGTCGCCGGCCGGCTACGCGACCGCAGGCAACCGGTTTCGACGGCCGACCTGATCGCCGCGCGGGCCACCGCCGACGGCCTCGCCATGGTCCGCGGGCATCACGCCCCTGGGCGTACCGACGTTCTCGACGGGCTGGCGTCCGCGCTGGTCAACGAGGCACTGGAGGTACCGCTGCCGTGGTCCGCACGCGGCGTGCTGAGCACCGGCAGTCACCCCGTGGTGGTCGAGATGGTTGCCGCACTCAGCGGCACGCGGGTCGGCCGGCTGCACGCCGAAACCCCGGCGCCGCCGCTGGTCCGCGACCTCGACACCGAGCTGGCGCGGGCCGGACTCGACGGCGCCGCCGACCTCGACCTCGACCTGACCTCGGAGAAGGACCGGATTCGCAGCCGCATCCTGCACCGGGTGAGGGTGCTCCGCGTGCCCGGCTTCCGGCGCGGGGCCGGCCCGGCCACCGGGCTCGAACCGAAGCTGTCGGAACGCTGGACGCTGCGGCCGAGCGCCGAGCGACTGACCGCGACGATCGAGGCCGGGGCGTACGGTGCCACCCTCGCCGACGCATGCACCGCGGTGCTCGCCGAACGGGTCGCCCGCGCCGGACGGGACGTGGACGCGCTGGCCGAGGTGCTGTTCGACGCCGCGTTGGCCGGGGCCGCCGAGGTCTCCGACCGGACCCTGTCCGACATCGCCGGCACGGTCGCCGCCGCCCCCGAACTCGGCCCGCTCGGCCGGATGCTGGCCGTCGTGCTCACCATGTGGCGGCATGGCAACCTGCTCGGCAGCACCCACGACGAGACGCTCGGCATCGTCATCGCGGCCGCGGTACGCCGGGTGTTGTGGCTGGCCGAGGGCGTTCACGGCGCCACCGCACCGGCCGACCCCGCCCGGATCGCGGCGCTGGCCGCCTGCCGCGACGCGCTCCGGCACGCCGGCCGTGCGCTGCACCTGGACGCCGAGGCCGCCGTTGAGGTCACCGGCCGCATCGCCGCCGACCCGCAATCCCCGCCCGACCTGCGCGGCGCCGCCTACGGCTTCGGCTGGTCGATGAGCGTCGCCGGCGACCCGGTCCGGGCCGTCCGGGGCGCGTTCCTCCCCGGCATGGCCGGCGACTGGCTGGCCGGGCTGTTCGCGCTGGCCCGCGAGGAGGTGCTCCAGCACGACGACGTGATCGGCCTGCTCGACGACCTGGTCTCGGCGCTGGCCGGCGAGGACTTCCTGGTGGCGCTGCCCGCGCTGCGCCAGGCTTTCGAATACTTCCCGCCCCGCGAACGCGAGACCATCGCGGAGAAGTTGCTGGCCCGGCGCGGATTCGGCGGCGGCGGACGTTCCCTGCTGCGTGGCGGTGCCGACCCGGCCGTGGTCGCGGCCGGGATGATGCTGGACGACCGGGTCGATGCCGCGTTACGTCGCGAGGCACTGATCGGAGCACCCGACCGATGACCGATCCGGATCTGGAACGCTGGCGGCTCGTGCTGGGCACGCCGGCGTCCGCCATGGGCGGCCTGAACGCCGACGCCGCCCGCCGGGACGCCGCCCTCGACTGGCTGTACGGTCGCGACGGGGACCTCGACCGGCGAGACGTGCGGAGGACCGGCGGCGACGGACCGTCCACACTCACCACCGTCGACTGGCTGAATGACATCAACCAGCTGTTTCCCCAGGCGACGGTGGAACGGCTGCAACGCGACGCGGTCGAACGCTACGAGATCACCGACGTGGTGACCGACCCCGAGGTGCTGCGCACGGTCGAACCCAACCCGGCCCTGCTGCGGGCGGTCCTGCAGACCAAGCACCTGATGAACCCCGAGGTGCTGAAGCTGGCCCGGCGCATCGTCGAGGCGGTGGTCCGCAATCTGCTGGCCACGATGCAGACGGAGGTCCGGGCCGCGTTCTCCGGCGCCCGGGCCCGCAGACCCAGCCGCTGGAAACAGGCCCGCGACTTCGACGTGACCCGCACCCTCCGGGCCAACCTGGGCCACTACCGCCCGGACGAGAAGCGGCTCTACATCGAAACCCCGCACTTCTTTTCCCGTACGCGCAAGCACGTTGAACAGTGGCAGGTGATCCTCCTGGTCGACCAGTCCGGGTCGATGGTCGACTCGGTCATCCACTCGGCGGTGACCGCCGCGTGCCTGTGGGGGTTGCCCGGGGTGCGGACCCATCTCATCGCCTTCGACACCGAGGTGGTCGATCTGACCGGCGAGGTCGACGACCCGGTCGAACTGTTGATGAAGGTCCAACTGGGCGGCGGCACCGACATCGCGAAGGCGGTCCGCTACGGCGCCGCCCTGGTCGAGCAACCGCGCCGGACCATCGTCGCGATCATCAGTGACTTCTACGAGGGCGGCTCGGTGGCGACGCTGATCCGCAGCGTCCGCGAACTGGTCGAACAGGGGAGCAAGGTGCTCTGCCTGGCGGCGCTCGACTCGTCGGCGAACCCGGCCTACGACCGCGATACGGGCCAGCGTCTGGCTGACGTAGGCGCGGCCGTGGGCGCGATGACCCCCGGCGAGCTGGCCGCCTTCGTGGCAGAGCAGGTGAGCCGATGAGGGCCGATCTGCTCGCGTTGACGCCTGACACACTGGCCGAACTGACCAACCGAGGCCTGGTGAAGCGCGCCACCCGCGAGGCCGGCCGCGAGCCGCCCACGCTTTCCGAATCCCCCGACGGCACGGTCGAGGCCACCCACCCGGACGGCGCGGTGACCAGCCTCCCGGCCGGCGGTCTCGAGGCGGCGAGGTGCAGCTGTGCCGCTCCGGGCGTCTGCCGGCATGTGATCGCGCTGGTGCTGGCCTACCAGGAACGGGAGACCACCGGCGCCGCTGAACCCGCGGCTGACACCAGCAGCAACGCCGACGCTGGTGGTGCTGGGCCGGCGTGGTCACCGGGGGCGTTCACCGACAAGCAGCTGACGGCTCGGATCGGGGAGCGGATGATGGCGGCCGCCCGGCGGGTGGAGGGTGCCGGCTATGTCGCCCGGGTGCATCGAGGCGGACCGAGGGATCCGGTGCCCACTGTGGAGCTACCGACCGCAACCGTACGGTTCCTGGTGCCTTCGGATCTTGGGTTTGCGCGCACCGACGCGGTGGCCGGGGCTCGGGACGATGTCCTGGCACTGGCCGTGTGGGCGTTCCGGGTGGCCGACGAGCAGGCGCCCGGCGAGGCCGACGTGCAGGTACAGGTCGGTGGAGGGGGTGCACCCACGACCGTGGCCGGGCTGGACCGCGCCGTCGCGCTGGCCGGGCTGCTGCTGCGCGAAGGGGCCGTGCACCTCGGGGCCGGAATCGGGGCCGAGGTGGCGACCGCGCGCCGGGACCTCGAATCCGCCCGGATGCGATGGCCACTGCTGGCGGTCGAGGACCTGGTCGCCCAGCTGGAGGCGTACCGCGAACGCAGCGCACGCTACCGGCCCGAGGCGTTCGCCGACCATCTGGCCGAGCTGTTCGCGCGGCACCGCAGCGTCACCGGCGGCGGAGCCAGCCTCGCCTCCCGGGTGCTCGGCACCGAGGAGGCGGCCGAAACGCCGCTGCGCCGGGCCCGGCTCGACGGCCTCGGCGCCCGGGTGACCGCAGCCGGCGGCGAACGATTCGTCGAGATCTACCTGGCCCACGCCGACAGCGCGACGGTGCTGGTGCTGCGGCGCTCCTACGAAACCGAGGACGACGGCCCGTTGCTGGCCGGCCGCCGCGTTGCCGGGGTCACCATCGGCGCCCTGGCCGGCGGCGCGGTGGTCACCGAGTCGGCGTCGCGCAGCGCCAGCCGAACCGTCCGGCTGGGCACCCGCCGGCTGAGCCGCACCGAGGCGATGGCCTCCCGCGGCTCCTGGCAGGACCTGTCCGGCGCACTGCTCGCCCCCGACCTGGCCGTCCTGGCCACCGAACTGGACGCCCTGCCCCCACGCCCGGTCCGCGCCCGGGTGGCCGCCGAACTGGTCCGGGTGATACCAGTAGCCGAGGTCATGTCGCTGAGTTACGCGCACGGCGCACAACGCCTGGACGCCGTGATCGCCGACGCCAACGGCATCACCGCCACCGTCACTGCCACGCACGCGTCCTGCGCCCCTGGCCGCCTCGACGGGGTGGCCACCGCCCTGACCGGCGAGATCCGCTATGTGGCCGGCACTGTCCGCCGGGGCACCACCGGCATCACCATCGACCCGCTCGGCTTCGCCACCGGCGACGGCGTGTTGATCCCCGACCTGATGCCACCGACACCCGGCCCCACCCCCGGAGATCGCCCCGCCCGCACGACGGACTCGCTGGCCCAAGCCCTGGACGATGCCCTTTCCCTCCTGTCCGAGGTGGCCCACCGCGGGCTGGCCCACACCCCACCGACGATGCCGGCCCGCCTGCGCACCGCCGCCGACCGGCTACGCACCTTGGGCCTGCGCCGAGCCGCCGACGCCAACCTGGCGCTGGCCGCCCGCCTGGGCCCCGACCCCGACACCGCCGCCCAAACGGCCTGGGTCGACGCTTACCTACGCCTCCAACTCGCCGCAGAACTCCACGCCTGAACCCGGCTCCGGATCGAGGCCGATCGTGTGCTGGTCAGCGACGCCACCTCGCCGGCAGCACCATCGATCTGCTCCGATGTGGATCGCGGCACACACCGAGCCGCTGTCCGCGCCTGACCCGCAGCCGTACCACCGGGCGGCGTTCGCTTCAGCGGTGGCGTTCGGGCGCTCGCACGGACTGCCACCGGCTGACTCGGCGGTTATCCATGGGTTCCGGCTTGTTGGCGGGCGTGGGCCGGCGCCCGGCCTTACCGTGCTTGTCATGGATGACATCACCGCGCTGATCCTCGAGGACCACCACCGATTCCGGGTCGGGTTTGCCCGGCTGGACGACGCGCAGTCGCCGGCGGACCTGGAGGCGATCTGGACGCCGCTGGCACTGCACCTCGATATCCACGCCGACGCGGAGGAGGAGATCCTCTACCCGCACCTGCTGAAGGACGCGGGTGGCGACGACGCCGAGGAGGAGACCGACGATGCGATCCGCGACCACAACAAGATCCGGGACGGGATCGAGGAGGCGCGTAAGCACCCGGTGGGCTCGGATGCTTGGTGGAAGGGGGTGTGGAGGGCGCGCACCGAGAACAGCGAGCACCTGGCCGAGGAGGAGGACGAGGTGCTCCCCGACTTCCGCAAGCACGCGAGCCGGGAGTTGCGCCTCGAACTCGGGGCGCGCTGGCTGCGCTTCTTCGGGGAGCACCCGCAGGGCAAGGGCCTGTCATTCGCCGACAAGGACCCGGCCACATACATCGAGGAGAACAGCTAGGAGTCGGTGGTCGCTTGCGGCAGGCTCATGGGATGTCGTCGAGAGTGAGTGGCGGCGGGCACGGCTTACCGGCGCGCGGCCGCCCCGGACGTGGTGGGCGCTGGGGTACTACGCAGCCGTCACGACCTGTTGGGTGCTGATCATTGCCACCTACGCAGGCCTGACGGTGCTCGCCTCTGTTTCGGTTTGGCTCGTTGTCCCTGCCATCGTCGGGATCGGTGGCGTGCTGACCGCCGTCGCGTGCTTTTGTCTTCCTGGTGCTCGATGCCGAGGACTGGTGGACGATTTTCGAGCTCAGAACCGTCTGGGATCGGCATCGGCTGGTGGGGCCTGGACTGAAGCAGGTGCCACGGCGGAAACGCGGACAGGTCCAGGAGGATCGCCAGCCGGTGCGTCGACCTGCACCGATCTCGGCAAACGGCACCAGGTCTGGGGCGCTACGCCCGTCATGATGACGGAGCGTCACTGGACTCCTGGCTGACCCTCGCGATGCGGCCGAGCGGCGAAGCCGGCGCCGGTGCAGCCGATCGCCGCGGTGGCTATCGGTACGAGCAGGAGCAGCATCATCGCGCTGCCGAGGTTGTCGCTACGGCGTAGGTCGCCAGGTCTGGCAGGCCGCTGCCGGGAAAGTCGCGGACCTGCCCGGCGTCGTAGGGGCCGCCCGCGGTGAGCAGCGTATCGCCCGCGTAGGCGAGGACCGTCGGCCGATGTCCTACCTGGTGGCCGCGCCGGCACGAAGCGACGCGGGATCACCGTTTCGCCGATGCCACCACCGGCGCCACGAACACGAACGTCCTATGTAGCGTTGGCGCTGCCAACCGCCGTGCGGAGCCAGATGGAGGCGATGTCTGTGGGCAGCGCGCTGCTTGTGTCATACCCGCGGGCTACGGTCAGGCACCAGTGAGCCGGTTCGAGCGACCTTCAACAGGAACCGCGCGGCTACGGGGGGGGCGGGCTTAAAGATCCCGGTGCGCGCACTCGGATCCTCAGCAGGTACCGATGATCCCGTCCCCCGCTCACACTGGCGAGGCGGCCTCAAGATCCGCTTCGGCCGCGTCCCCAGCAACGCTGACGGCGTGCGCCGAGAGAGCCCGCTGGGCCGGCGGATCGGTTCGACCAAGGACCCACCAACGACCCATAAAGATGCATCTGGGGCTACTGCTCGGTGGCCACGGCAGTTCAGGGAGCGATCAGTGGTAGAAACACCTACCAACGCCCGGTGGCAGGCAGGACTCACCGCGCTCTATCTCGGCGTCTTCTCGATCATCTGGTTCAGCGTGCCCAAGGTTGAGCAGCCGTTCGCAACGCTGCTCGCGATAGGTAGCGTCGCGGCCCTGCTGGCGGCGGTGGCCGGCGCCGTCGTAACCGCGCACACTCGCAACGTCAAAAAGGTTCCACGGGACGTGGCCGCCGATCGCAAATACCTGTTGATCGTCGGCGCGGAGATGGCCGCCGCCGGACTCGGCGCCCTGCTGCTGGCGTCCACCGGGTGGTCGGAACTCGTTCCGGTACTGGTCGGCGCGGTGGTCGGTGTCCACTTCGTGCCGTTGGCGTCCCTGCTTGGTGACCCACTGCTGAGGCCGCTCGCAGCAGCGGTGTGCCTCGTCGCGCTGGCTGGACTGATCGCCGAACTTACCTCCTTCGCTCCGGCGGGACAGGTGGTCGGGCCAGGCATCGGCCTGCTGCTACTCGGATACGCGGTCATGGCACTTCTCCGGACCACTCGCTGATCCTTTGCGCCGGGTCGTCGCATCGGCCGCGGCGGTGGAACCTGGAACCCTTCCGCCGGGCCGCCCTTGTCCTGACCGAGGTCAGAAGCACTATCGCGTACCCCCAGTGATCCGGCCCTGCGCCACGAGCACTGTTGCGCGAGCCTGCGGGGGTATCCGCGCGCACTGATCCAACCGATGGGCAGAGTCGATCGCTTCCCCCGGCGAGGGCCGACCAGCTTTCAGGGGGTTGGTTCCTCGCGCAGGTGCAGGTAGGTGTCCATGTGGGTGATGGCCAGCAGCCGGCCGACGATGCTGTCCGGTGCAATGACGACGGTGAGCCGGCCACCGGCCTGGTCGAATGCGTCGGACAGCCGGTGCAGCATGCGCAGGGCGCTGCTGTCGAAGAACGTGACGGTGCTGAGGTCGAGGTCGAGGTCATGGGATGGATCGGTGGCTGCCCGGATCTGGTCGCCGACCGTGTCCGCGTTGGCCATGTCGACCTCGCCGCGAATGCGTACCACTGGCCGGTCCGCATCGTGCGTCGTCTCGACCTGCGCCAACGGGTCGGTCATGTGGGGGTTCCTCTCGCCGGCAGCCGGAATCGGACAAGCGTGCCGTTCGGGGTGGAACGGCGCTCGAAGCCGTCACTGAGTCTACGGATGATGTTCAGGCCCCGCCCTCGATAAGCCGCCGACCTGGTCAGCGGCTGCCACCGGCCGAAGTCACGGACGGTTGCCAGGTAAGACCCGTCGGCGTCGGACCGGACGGTGACTTCGACGGGTCCGGGCTCCCGGCCACGGTAGGCGTGTTCGATCGCGTTGGCGCAGGCCTCGTTGACTGCGAGCAGCATGTCGGTCTCGCCGGCGTCGCTGGGCTGGGTCGTGCGGCGCCAGGTCTGCAGGGAGCGGCGCAGCCGGGACAGTTCCCGCTCGTCGGCCGCCAGCGTTGTGCGGAAATCGGCGGTCGGGTGCGCGGGTGCCCGCAGGCAGAGGATGACGACGTCGTCGCTGCGCTGCTCGGCCACTCCGAGGGCCGTGAACAGGCCGTCGCAGATCTCCGCGGCCGAGCCGCTGCGCAGCTCGACCGCGGCTTGTTCGAGCCGGTCAAGCCCGGTGGTGAGAGGCTCGCCGCGGCGTTCGATCAGGCCGTCGGAGTAGAGCAGCAGCAATGCGCCGGGTTCGAGGGTTTCGGTGGCGTCGGGCCGCTCGCCGGCGTCCTTGCCGGTGATCGGGGCCGAGCCGCCCTTGGTGAGCCAGCGGGCGCGGCCGTCGGTGGTGACCACCAGCATCGGGGGGTGCCCGGCGGACGCGTGCCGCAGCTGCCGGGTCGCCGGGTCGAAGACGACGTAGCAGGCGGTCGCGAAGTCGATGCCATCGCTGCTGGCGGCGAAGCCGTCGAGGTTCGAGAGCAGGGCGCCCGGCCCGGTGGCGTGCGGGGCCAGCGCGCTCATGGCGACACGCATCTTGCCCATCGCGGTGGCGGCGGCGAGCCCGTGCCCGGCGACGTCCCCCAGCGTGAGCGCGATGCTCGCATCGGGCAGCTCGAAGGTGTCGTACCAGTCGCCACCGACCTCCAGGGTGCTACTTCCGGCCTCGTACCGGGCAGCGATGTCGACACCGTCCCGGACCAGCGTGCCGGTCGGCAGCAGGGCCCGCTGCAACTGCAGGGCGACACGGTGCTCGCGGTCGCGGGCCTCGATCTGTTCGGCGAGGGCGAGTTTGTCGGCCCGGCGCCGTTCGTCGATGTCGGCGGCCATGCCGAACCACTTGGCCACGGTGCCGGTTCCGTTGAGGAAGGCGGTGACCCGGATGAGGTACCAGCGGTAGTCACCGCCGCGGTGACGGAGCCGGGCTTCCCGATCGAAGCGGGCGCCGGTCGCCCGGCAGGAGTCCCAGCTGTCCAGGAAGTCGTCACGGTCGTCGGGGTGCACGGCCGGGACCAGCAGCTCGCGGTCCGTGGAGGCTTCGGCGCCGGCGATCGCCGACCAGCTGTCGTTGCGCATCTCGAGCGAGCCATCGGCCCGTGCCACCCAGATCAGCTGGGGTGTGGCCTCGACCACCTGCCGGAACTGAGCCTCGCTCTCGCGCAGAGCGGCTTCGGCCCGCGCCCGCTCGACCGCCGCCCACGTACGCTCGGCCGTCTCCTCGAGCAAGGCGAGATCGTCGTCGCCCCAACGACGGACCGTGCTCTGGTGCAGCACGAGCGTCGCGACATGCCGGCCGTCCTTGATGAGCGGAACCGCGGCGTACGCGACGACCCCCATCCGCTGATGGCTCGCCCGTTCCTCGGCGGTGAGCCGGGGATCGTCCGCGGTGTCGGCCACGGCCAGGGTTCGACCGGCGCGGAGTTCGTCGAACAGGGTGGCGCCGAAGTCGTCGGCCCGGTAGCGGCCGACCGCGCTTGCCGTTCCCGGTTCGTGGTAGTCCTGCTCGACGGTGTAAATGTCGCCGACCGGGCCGGCGGTGACCTCCAGGTACATCGCGCGGGTCGCCGACAGCCGGGCCCCGAGCGCCTCGACGGCGACGGCCTGCACCGCGACCGGATCGGTCAGCGGCCGCATCCGGTCGGACAGCTCGAGCAGAAAGGCGCGGCGCTGTTCGATCTCGTGCCGCTGGGTGATGTCGGCGGCGACACCGACCAGTCGATCCGGCTCCGGCGGTTCGCCTTCGAAGTAGGCGCGGGCGGTGACCAGGACCCATCGGTAGGAGCCGTCGCCGCGGTTGACGCGCATCTCCTGGCTCAGCAGATGCTCTCCGGCCGGGTCGAGCGCGGCGGCGACCGCAGCGCCGTATCGTTGCCGGTCCGCCGGATGGATCATCGACGTCAGTGCTGAGGCGAGTGACAGCACACCGCCCGTCGGCAGCGCGAACAGCTCCAGCATTCGGGCGTCCGGCTCGGTCCGATCCTCGCGGGCATACCAGACGAAGGTCCCCATACCGGCGGCGTCCAGAGCAACCTGCAGCCGTTCCTGTTCAGATCTTCTCATCGTCCCTGATCCACCTCACCGAAGCGACCAGTATGCATCCCCGCAGGCCGAAGCGAGTTCTGAGCTCGTGCCGACCCGCCCGGTCTTCATCGTGGGCCGCCCCACCTCAGGAGCGGGTTTGGAGCGCCGAGGCCGGGGGAAATTGTCACCTCGGTGATAGACCCGAGGCGGTAAAACGGCCTCGATCATTGCCGCCGGGCTGGGGCATACCGGCCCGGTCGGTGGATGGTGGGACGATGGGTGATACGACGCTGATCGAGCATGCCGCGACCGGCGCCCAGCGAGGGCATCGATGACCGGCGTCCGCCGCACAGGTGCGATGCCGCAGCACCGCGCTGCGGGGCGGCCGCACGCGGACGGGACCGACCAGCTTTCGGCCGGTTACACCCTGCTGCTCATCGAGGACGACCCCGGCGAGGCGCTGCTGGTCCGCGAGTATCTGACGGACAGCGACGTCGCGGCTCGCCTTGACGTGGTCAGCACGCTGCGCGGGGCCCTCAACTCCGACTATCGCCCCGACGGCGTGCTGCTCGACCTGCATTTGCCCGACGGCAATGGACTCGATGCGTTGCGTCAGGTCCTCAACCGGTGGCCGCAGACCGCCGTGCTGGTGCTGACCGGCCTCGACGACGACGCCACCGCTGGAGCCGCCGTCGCGGCTGGAGCGCAGGACTACCTGGTCAAAGGCCAGATCGACGATGCCGTACTCGGCCGGACCGTCCGGTACGCGATCCACCGCAAACGAGCCCAGAACGCCGAACAGGGCCTGCGTGACAGCCGGCTGCAGGCCAACGAGAATACCCGCCTGCAACGGGGCCTGCTCCCCAAACCGATCCTCGTCGACCCCACGATCTGCCTGGTCAGCCGGTACCTGCCCGGTCGTCAACGAACTCTGCTCGGCGGCGACTTCTACGACGTTGTCGAAACTGCCGACGGTGCGGTACACGCGGTCATCGGCGATGTGTGCGGCAGCGGCCCCGACGAAGCCGCCATGGGCGTCGCCCTCAGGGTCGGCTGGCGCACCCTGGCCCTGGCCGGCGTTCCGAAAACCCAGCGTATGCGGCTGCTCGAAGACGTCCTTGTCGCCGAACGACCTCACGACGGCATGTTCGCCACCGTCCTCGGCGCCCGCATCGAGGCCGACCGCGACGAGGTCGTGCTCACCAGCGCGGGACACCCGCCGCCGCTGATCATCACCCCCGACGGCGCCCGGCAGGCCGACGTCCGCAACGGCCTGAGCCTCGGCATGTTCCCCGGCCGCGGCCGCTGGTACGAGACCGCCATCGCTCTCCCGCCCCAGGCCGGGCTGCTGCTCTACACCGACGGCGCCTTCGAAGGCTTCGCCGCCGACGGCACCCGGCTGGGCGAAGAACGCTTCGTCGACCTCGCCGGCGGCCTCCCGACGATTCACGACCCGGTCGCCTACATCGATGCGCTTCTCGCGGCCATCCAGCAGGACGTCGGCCGGCACAACGACGACACCGCACTGCTCTACATCACCCGCACCCGCGGCTGACGCCGGCTGCCCGGCGTCGCGGATGAGATCAGCCGGGTTGGCCTTCGCGGCGGGCCCGCCGCCACACCTGCTCGAACTCCTCCGCACCGATCTCCCACTGCGCCAGGTCAGGATCGTAAAGGTCATACGGCGGATTGAACGGCCAGTCCTCGGGCCCGGCCCTGACCGCGGTCCCATCGGCGTACATCTCGACCTGTCTCAGCCGGCGCCCGTCCGGCCCGAGGTGCTCGTAGTAGATCTGCGGCTCGGTCTCCTCGGCCTCGTCCCACCGGCGCCGCAGAAAGACGGCCTCGCGTCCGGCGAAAGCCCCGAACCCGGGTCGATCGCGCTGCGCACGCCGCTGTTCACGCAGATCGTCCAGACCGGCCGGCATGACCGTGGCATCGATGTCGACCTCGGGAAGCTCCCCGTCGGGAAATCGTGCCAGCACGTCGGGATCGGTGATGACCTCCACCTCTGCGAACGTCTGCGCGAGCTCCAACTCGGAGCGGGCCCGAACCCACCACCACAAACCACCCATACCGTAGTCGTGGAGGACCAGGAAACGCTTCTTGAACCGTTCACCCACGAATGGCGATCATGCCAGGGTGGCTCGCGTCGTAGGGGGTGTGCGCCGCTGCCGAGAAGCGCCGCAACAAGCCGCGCTCGTTCATTCGTCGCCTGCGGGGCGCGCCGGCAGGCGACGTGCCGTCGCGATCGGTGACCGACTTCTCGTGGCGGTCGGCACCCGACTGCGGAATCGGCTCGGCGCAAGGCGCGGGCGACGATCGGGTTGTCTGCTGTGCCGCGGGCCCGGTCCTGCGACGGGCGCCGAGATGCGCAGCGCCCGTCGCAAGGCCCGGCTGTCGACCGACGCCGGGGCGGTGGGCCGAATTCAGTGGCCGGTCGGATACGGTGCGGCGGCAGCTCTGGCGGTGGCCAGATATGCCGGCAGGTTGAGCTGCCAGAAGCTGTTGATACAGGAGTACGTCGGGAAGAAGCCCCCGCAGCTGCCGCTGCCCGGACCCACCTCGATGGTGTAACCCGGTACACCCAGTTGCCCGTAGATCCAGTCATCGGTGGCACCCGGGGCGAAGTAGTCCAGGCCACCGTCGCCGTGGACCACGTCGTAGTGGTTCGCCCGGCCCATCGCGTCGGCGATCGCTTTCAAGTCGTTGTTGTTCGGCGCCAGCTTGTTGGTCCAGCCGTACGGGTAGATGTCCAGTTGCGAGTAGCTGTGCACGGTGATGAAGGCGCCGGTCGTCGACGTGCTGGCCGCGCTGAAGTCGGCTGCCGGCTTGGTGTCCCGGTAGATCTTGGCGAGGAAGTTCTGGATGCCCTGGGTCTCCGGTTCGCTTGCCGCGCCCGCGCCGGGGTACGTCTCGGTGCACTTGGTGCCCTGATTGACGTCCCAGTGGTAGCCGGAGTTGCGGTTCAGGTCCACGCCGCGGCCCGTGCCGGAGCAGCCGTTGTCGTGGGCGTTCTTGCGCTGGGCGACCGGCCGGGTGGAGTTCGAGGCGACGATGTCGACGCCGTCGGGGTTGGCGATCGGGATGACCCACAGCTCGGTGCTGTTCAGCAGCGCGGTGACGGCACTGTCGGTGCCGTAGTTGTTGATCAGGTGGTCGATCCACCGGTACGACAATTCGCCGGTGGCCAGTTCACGCGCGTGCATCTGCGACATGAGGGTGAACTTCGGCTTGCGGCCGGTGTTGTTCAGCTCGCAGTCACCCTGCTGGATCTTCGTGATGCACAGCGCCTGGATGTCGTGCCCGCCGCGGCCTTGGGTCTTCAGCCAGGACTGGCCGATCGTGAAGAGCTTGGCCAGGTCGGGGTGCGCGGTGGAGACCTGCCTGTTGTGCGCCTCGTGCCCGACGGTGGTGTGGTAACCCCCGTAGAAGGTGTTCGGGTCGGCGACCAGGGAGGAGGGCACCGGCTGGTACAGCGGGCCGGTGTACTGCACGCTCAGGCCGCGGTGCTGCAGCCGGGCGACGGCGGCTGCGTCCGCCAGGACCGGCACACCGTGGTCCAGCGGACCTTCGAGAACGTCGAAACCCGCACGCTCCAGCATGTGGGCCAGCACCGCAGGCTGCCGGTCGGTGGAGGTCACGAGGTAATAGCCCGGATCGGTGGTGGCGCCGGACCCGGCCGGTGCGGCCGGGGCGGCGCTGGCCGGTCCGGTGAGCGCCGGGGGCAGCAGGAGCGCTGCCGCGGCAGCGCCGATGGCCACTATCCGCGACAGCAGGGGTGGAACCGCACGGGACTTGCTCATCGATACCTCGCGATCAAGATTGGTGCACGATGCCACCATTAGATCAATGCGGCTCGATGAAAGTCAGTACCGATGACGCCATCCCCACTGTGCTATGGGCCAGGTGCACACCCGTCCCGCTTCGCTCGACCATCACCTGCAAGTGTTCACCGACAACGACCCGGCCAGGCTTGATGAACTGTCGACAGGCGGTCATGCCGGCGGCGTCGAGGGCGATGGCGGGCAGGACGGTCGCGTAGGGGTTGCCGGTGGCGCAACGACCGCCCGAGGTGGCGGCAACCTTGGACCGCCGCCGGGCGTGTTCCTATGTACAAGCCAACGGGGGATGCATGCCGGACGCCGCCGGGTTCGACGAGTTCTATGCCAATGGCCGTCAGCGGCTGCTCGGTTTCGTGTACCTGCTCACCAATGACCAGTCCGACGCGCAGGACGTGGTGCAGGAGGCGTACATGAAGGCCTGGCAGCACTGGTCCACCGTCGACCGGTACGACGATCCGGATGCGTGGCTGCGAACGGTGGCCTATCGGATCGCGGTGTCCCGGTGGCGGCGGGTGCGCAACCGCACCCGGGCCTACCTCCGTCACGGCCCGGACGACCCCGTCCCGGAGCCGAGCGTCACCTCGGTGGCCGTGGTGCAGGCCCTGCGCCGGCTGCCGGACGAGCAGCGCATCACCATCGCCATGCACTACCTGCTCGGCATGCCCGTGGCCGACGTGGCCCGGGAAACCGGCGTCGCAGTCGGCACCGTCAAGGCCCGCCTGCACCGCGGCCGCGCCGCGCTCGCCCCTCTGCTGTCCATTGACCCGACGGAGTCGGCTGATGTCTGACCTGCGCGACCTGATGAGCAGCGTGACCACGGACCTCGCCGCCGTCCGGTGGTCGACCGCCGAGGAGTTGAGGCGCCGGGTGCGTAGTCGCCGCCGGCGAACGGTTGCGGTGGCCGCCGGAGCCGTGGCCGCGGTGGCGGTCGGCGTGGCGGCGTTCGCCGCGCCCGGCCAGCGGCCGCCGACGGTGCCGTTGACGCCGACGGCGCCGACCATGCAACCGTCGATCGCGGCGCCGGTGGAGATCCCGCGGTCCGTGCTTCTGACCGCCCGCGATGTCAAGGCCGGCCCGGACAACCAGGACGACGGCGTCGACGCGCTCCAGCCCGTCTGGATCCCGGAATTCATGGCCTGCGCGGCACAACGCGACGGCACACTGCCCACTCAGACGCCGCGGTACTCCCGCGGCATAACCCATCTGCTCGGTACGCAGGAGAATCGTCCGGACCGGCCGTTCGTCGTGGCGCAGCAGGTGTACCGCTTCGCCGCGCCGGACGCGGACGGCTTCCTGCGCGACCTGCGGTCGGCGGTGACCTCCTGCGACGGGCTCACCATGACCGGAGACGTGGAGGCCAAGAGCGGTAAGACGATCCGGGTACGCGCCACGCACCGCTGGTCGATCACCGCCGAGGGCTTCGCCGGCGACGACTCCTTGGTGGTGAGGCACGACGTCGCCGCGCACCACGCGGCCACCGGTGAGCCGGTCGGCGAGGGCACCGTCGAGCAGGTCGCGTACGTGCGCGTCGGCGACCTGGTCACGCGCGTCGCCCCGCGCTCCGGCACGACCTTGGACGAAACCCGGCGGATCGCCACCGTGGCGGCGGGCCGGCTGTGCGCCGCGGCCCGGCCGCGGTGCTGACCGGCGCCTGCCCGGATGCGGCACCGAGTGCCCGCGAAGACCGCTCTCGCCAACGAACGAGGCGCGACTCGGCACCTACACGCGCCGTGCCTATGTGGGCGGGGCTGAAACGCCGTCCAGCACGACAACGGGGAAGACCCTTTCGGTGTTCTTCTCGTACTGGTTACCGTCTCCGGCGACCCTGCGGTAGAGCCGGTCGCGTTCCTCTCCCGCCGTCACCACGGCCCGGGCCTGGAAGGACTGTTCGCCCAGCTCCACCGTCACCGACGGATTGACCCGCAGGTTGTGAAACCACGCCGGATGCCTGGGGGCGCCGGCCTTGGACGCGACCACGAAGACCCGGCCGTCCTCGTCGACGCCGAAGCCGAGCGGCACCGTCGTGCGGCGTCCGGTGCGTGCTCCGGTCGTGGTCAGCAGCAGGACCGGGAACGGCGGCTGGCTGACGACGCCGTGGTTGGTGCGGAACTCCTCGATGACGCCCTGGTTGTATGCCAGAAACTCCTCGTCGGACGGCACGGTCGGCATGGCATCCCCCACAGTCTCTTGAAGATACCCATCGTAGACTGAGTGAGTATCTTCGAGATACCCATTGGAGTGAGGCCGTGCCGCCGCGTACGTCGTTTGAGACCATCGACTGTTCGATCGCCCGCACCATGGCCGTGCTGGGCGAGCCATGGACCGCGCTGATCCTGCGCGACCTGTTCATCGGCATCACCCGCTTCGAGGCGCTGCACGCCCGTCTCGGCGTATCGCGCAAAGTCCTGGCCGTACGCCTGAACCGCCTGGCCGGCGACGAGATCCTCGTCAAGCACCCCTACACCGGGCGGCCCGAGCGATTCGACTACGTCCTCACCGACAAGGGTTGGCAGCTGTGCGACATCCTGCTGGCCATCAGCGCCTGGGGAGACACCTGGACGACCTCGCGGACCGGACCGCCCGCCCTGATCCACCACCGCCTGTGCGACCACCTGACCACGGCGGAGATCCGCTGCTCGCACTGCGGTGAGTCACTGCACGCCGCGGACGTCGAGGTCACGCCGACGCGGTCATAGGAGCGCCGACGCCGAGAGCGCGCGCCCGTGCGCTGGTGCCCTGACCGGTCGTCGCGACGGGACCGTCCCGTGTGCCTCGATCGGGTGCGGGTGCTGTGCCAGGTGCGACCGGGTGGGGCATCCGTTCCGGCGATCTGAGGGACCTCCGAAAAGCGGCCGTCCGAACTACGATAAGTCCGGTTCGGTCTCCTGACCCATCAGGCAGATCCACCACCCGCGCGCGATCCTGGAGGGACCTTGAAGCTCCTGCTTACCTCGGGCGGCGTCACGAACCCAAGCATCCACTCAGCACTTGTGCAGCTTCTCGGTAAGCCGGTCTCCGAGTGCCGCGCTCTCTGCGTCCCGACAGCACAGTGGGGTCACCCGATGTGCGGTCCGGCATCGGTGCGGGGCTTCGTGGCCGCCGACCCCGCGCCCGATTGGCAGTACCTGTCCGGCCTGGGCTGGGCTTCGCTCGGTGTTCTCGAACTCACCGCGCTGCCCAGCATCGGCGCGGAGCGGTGGGTTCCCTGGGTACGGGAGGCTGACGTGCTGCTGGTCGACGGCGGCGACGCGACGTACCTGTGTCACTGGATGCGGGAGTCCGGGCTGGCCGATCTGCTGCCATCGCTGCCCGACACCGTCTGGGTGGGGGTGAGCGCGGGAAGCATGGTGATGACGCCCCGGATCGGGGCCCACTTCGTCGAGTGGCCGTCGGCGCCGGACGACCGGGCGCTGGGAGTCGTCGACTTCTCGATCTTCCCGCACCTGAACCTCTTCCCCACGAACACCCCGGCTGACGCCGAGCGGTGGGCTGCCGACATCGGCGTCCCGGCCTTCGCCATCGACGAACAGACGGCGATCAAGGTCGTCGACGGCTCCGTCGAGGTGGTCTCTGAAGGGCAATGGACGAAGTTCGGGTGATTGTCACCCCGGGCGGCCGTCCGGACTGCCGCGATCCGCCCGCGCTAACTGTCCGCTGACACCTTGACGGAGCACCTGGCCTCGGCGCCAGGCTCCGGCCTGCTCCCGGAGAACGCGAGCTGGGTGGTCGTTATCTGGCACTCGATTGTGCCGGCCGGATCGGTGTTCCGGGCGATCAGCGTGGGCGACGGAACGGGCTCGGTGAGCGCCACCTGGAATGTGTGGGTCCACGGTACCGCCACCGTCCGGTGGGTCGGTTTGTCGCCGGTGTGCAGGGTGTACGTGATGTCCGCCCGGCCCTCGCCGCGCACGTCGAAGACGACGGATACCGTCTTGTCGCCCTTGCTGTAGAGCCGGACGGTTCCGGGCGCGTCGCTGACCGCCGGCGTGGCAGACGCGAGGGCGGGGCGCGGTGACGGCTCGACGACGCCCCGCCGATGCCGCAGGACGACAGGGCACCGACCCCCATAACCAGGGCGGCAGAGGTGATGACGGGTCGGCGCATCCCGGCATCTTCCCCTACCGCCGCGATCCGCCGTCCTCGCCCCCAACCGTGGGTCTGAACGGTTGTTGGATCTCCGCTTCTGCCGCCGAAGACCGGTCCGGGATCAGACGCTGGGCAGGTAGCGCGTGCGGCTACACCCCGCTCGCAGGGCCACCTCGACGCCCCCGCCGGGAACGAGCCGCTGCTGCCCAGCAGCGGCCCTGACCGGCGACGGCAGGCCTTGGCGGGCGTGAAAGACAACGCAGACATCGACGACGAAAGGCATTGGGCGATCATTACAGCCACGGACTGGGCAGGTTCCTCGCCGAGCGGGTTATTGCCGTTTCGGTGGCAGCTGTCGGGGCACAGCAATCTCGTGGAGAGCGGGCGATTGATCGCGGGCCGTTACCGACTGCTCGAGCGGCTGGGACAGGGCGGCATGTCGGTGGTCTGGCGAGCAGATGACATCGTCCTGGGCCGGGAGGTGGCGGTCAAAGTGCTGTCGGCGGCCCTCGCCGACGATGCGGAACTTCGGCGGCAGATCCGCGCCGAGGCACGGGCGGCCGCCGGACTGCGGCACGCCAACGTGGTGGCCGTCTTCGACTACGGCGAGTTTGCCGACGCCGGTCGCACGCTCTCGTACGTTGTCATGGAACTTGTCGACGGCCGTTCCCTCGCCGACATGCTGACCGCCGGAGCACTGCCGTGGCGGCTGGCGGTGCTGATCGGCGCACAGGTCGGTGCCGCGCTCGCGGCCTCGCACGGCGCCGGGATCGTGCATCACGACGTCAAGCCGGCCAACATCATGGTGACCACGACCGGCGTGAAGCTCGTCGACTTCGGCATCTCGGCCGCCGTGGGCGAGCGCGACGGCCGCGACGGTCAGCTGCTCGGCACGCCCGCCTACCTCGCGCCGGAACGGATCAGTGGGTCCCCGGTCCGCCCGGCCACCGACGTCTACGCCCTCGGTCTGCTGCTCTACCGCTCGCTGTCCGGGCAGATGCCGTGGAACGCCTCGACCGTCACGCAGATGCTGAAGGCGCACGCGTACGCGAGCCCGGCACCGATGCCGGCCGTGCCCGGACTGCCCCCCGAGGTCACCCGGCTGGTGGCACGCTGTCTGACGAAGGAGCCCGGCGGGCGACCCTCGTCGATCGTGGTGGCGGAGGTACTCGGCGAGATCGCCGGCCTGCCGCCGTCGACGCTGCTGCTGACCGCGGCCGAGCCGACCATCGCCCTCTCCGGGATGGGCATTCGTCGTTCCCGCCGGGCGATGGCCGTTGCCGGCGCGTCGGCGGCGCTACTGGCGCTGGGCGGCTGGTGGGCCCTGGCCGACCCGTCGGCGGGGCCGCCGGCGCCTGCCGCTGCCCCGCCGGCGTGCACCTCCGGCGCCTGCCCGGACACACATGCCCCGTCGAGCCCTGTGCCGGGGATCACCTCACAACAGCCGGACCCCAAAACCGGCACCGCGCCGCCCGCCCCGAGGCGGACCGGCGCAGTGTCGGTGGTAAGCCGACGCACGGCAAAGCCCGCAGCGGGAGGAAACGCAAAGCCCAAATCTCCGCCGAAGCTCAAGTCGCCGAAGCTCAAGTCACCGAAGCCGAAGCCCAAGAAGAGGTAGAGCGCCTCGTTGCGGCTGTCATCGCGTAGCGTTCTGGAAATAGCGAAAAGGTCGACAACGCGCCCATCCGGTGCGGCCTCGGCGCCGAATCAGGGTCGTATGACGTGATCGGTGAGAGGCGGGACTCATGACGGAGCGCGGTAGCAGTGCACGCCGCCCGGACCATCTGGCGGCGGTGCCCAAGCCGCCGCCCGACGCGGGCGAGTTGCTGCGTTCCGTCGCGCGCGGTGACGAGAAGGCCTTCGGCCGGCTCTACGACCTGGTCGCGCCGCGGGTCTACGGCCTGATCCGGCGGGTACTGCGGGACCCGGGGCTGGCCGAGGAGGTCGCCCAGGAGGTGCTGGTCGAGGTGTGGCGCACGGCTGCGCGGTTCGACCCGGCGCGCGGCTCGGCGACCTCGTGGGTCTTCACCATCGCGCACCGCCGCGCCGTGGACCGGGTCCGGTCCGAGCAGGCGGCGACCGATCGCAACCTCAAGGTCGGCGCGGCCTCGATCGACACGCCGTACGACTCGGTGCTCGACGAGGTCTCCGGCAGGCTGGAGCGCCAGCAGGTGCGACACTGCCTCGACGATCTCACCGAGCTGCAACGCCAGGCCGTCACCCTCGCCTACTACCAGGGCTATTCGTATCCGCAGGTGGCCGAGTTGCTCAACGCGTCACTGCCTACCGTGAAGTCCCGGATGCGGGACGGTCTGATCAGGTTGCGGGACTGCCTGGGCGTGGAGGTGACGGCATGACCACGGACATTCATGCGCTGGTCGGAGCGTACGCGCTGGATGCGGTCGACGACGTGGAACGGGCCGCCTTCGACCGCCACCTGCGGGAGTGCGAGAACTGCCGGGTGGAGGTGGACGAGCTGCGCGCGGCCTCCGCCCGGCTGGCCGACGGCGCCTGGTCGGTGCCCCCGCCGGGCCTGCGTGACGAGGTCATGACCGCGATCGGCCGCACCCGGCAGCTCTCCCCGGCCGCACCGGCCAAGGCCCGGCGGGACGCTTCCCGCCTGCGGCGGTTGACGGCCGCGGCCGCCGTCGTGGTCGCGGCGGTGGGTGCGGGCACGGCCGTCTATCAGGTGCAGGACCATCGGGTACGCCGTGAGCAGGGCATCGCCGCGGCGGCTCGGGCCAGTGAGGCGCGGGTGCGGGCGATCCTGACCGCCCCCGACCTGGTCACGCACGAGGAGACGCTGGCGGACGGCGGCCGGGTGACCGTGGCGTCGTCACGGCTGCACGACGCCGGGGTGATCGTGCTGGATGCGGATGGCGCGCCGAGCAGCGGGCGGGTGTTCCAGCTCTGGACCATCCGTCCCGGCGGCGCACCGGAGCCGGTCGGCAGGATGATCCCCGGCCAGACCGCGGTGGTGCAGCTCGTCGAGGGCCTGCCGGGCGTCACCGACGTGGGCGTGACCGTCGAGCCGGACAACGCCGCCACCACCCCGACGCTGCCGATGAAGGCCGACGTCAAACTTGTTTGAGGTTCCACCAATCCGCCGCGGGGTTCGTCCCGAATAGATGGTGTAAGCACACCTTCGAAAGGGACGAACCCCATGCGTGCAATGAAGCTCACCGCCCTGGCCGCCGCCACCCTCTTCTCGATCTCCCTGGCCGCGTGCGGAAGTGACGCCTCGTCCGACGACAGCGCCGCCGCGGCGCCGGCCATGACCGCCGCGCCCAGCCCGGCCATGTCGGCGACGGACGCGATGGCCACCTTCGGCGCCGGGTGTGCCGCGGTGCCGACCGACCCGTCGGACGCGGGCAGCTTCCAGGCGATGGCTCAGGTCCCGGTGGCCACCGCGGCCTCCGGCAACCCGATGCTGTCCACCCTGGTCACCGCGGTCAAGGAGGCCGGCCTGGTCGACACGCTCAACTCGGCCGACGCGATCACCGTCTTCGCGCCGACCAACGACGCGTTCGCCAAGATCCCGCCGGCCGACCTCAAGAAGGTGCTGGCCGACAAGAAGACGCTGACCAGCATCCTGACCTACCACGTCGTCTCCGGCAGGCTCACGCCCGCCGAGTTGGCCGGCACCCACAAGACCCTGCAGGGCGACGACCTGACGGTCACCGGCAGCGGCGAGGACTTCAAGGTCAACGACACCGCCTCGGTGGTCTGCGGCAACGTGCAGACCTCCAACGCCACCGTCTACATCATCGACTCGGTCCTGATGCCGAAGAGCTGATCTCGCTCCTCTCCAACCACTCAGCAGTTTCGGCTCACCGGTGAAGGAGGTCGGCCCATGCGACACATCGTCCGAGGCGCCGCCTCCGGAGTCATCGCCGCGGGCTTCGGGGTCGCGGTCGCGGAACTCTTCGCGGCCGCGACCCGGCCCGGCGCGGCACCGCTCATCGCGGTCGGCGGCGCGATCATCGACGCCACGCCCACCCCGGTCAAGGAATTCGCCGTCCGGGAGTTGGGCACCAACGACAAACCGGCCCTGCTCGCCGGCATCGGGCTGGTCCTGGCACTGTTCACGGCCGCGGTCGGGATCGCCGGACTGCGCCACCGGCTCGCCGTGCCGATCGGGGCCCTGATCTTCGGCGTCGCGGGCACGGCGGCCGCCCTGTCCCGTCCGGCCGCCACCGCGTTCGACGCCCTCCCCACGGTGCTCGGCGCCGTTCTGGCGGGAACGGCGTTGTGGTGGCTGCTGCGCCGTGGTGGCACAGGGGTAGCGGCGGACAGCGCCACCGACGGTGCGGGCGAGCGGCCGACCATGGCGACTGCGGTCGATGAGGCTCCGGGCGTACCCGGGAAGGCCTTTGATCGTCGGGTTTTTCTGCGGGCTGCGGTGCTCGTCGCGGGTGCGGGCCTGGTGGCGGAGGGCGGCGCGGAATGGGTGAAGAGCGTTCGCGGTGGTGCCGCGAACCGGACCCGGGCGTCGCTGGTCCTGCCCGCCGCCGCCGATCCGGCCACGCCGCTGCCTGCGGGGATCGCGCCCGGATTCGTCACCGCGAACAAGGATTTCTACCGGGTCGACACCGCGCTCACCGTGCCGCGGATCGACCTCGACACCTGGTCGTTGCGCATCCATGGGATGGTCGGCAAGGAACTGCGGCTGTCCTTCGAGGATCTGCTCAGCCGGCCGCTGATCGAGCGGGACATCACGCTCAACTGCGTCTCCAACGAGGTCGGCGGGCCCTACATCGGCACCGCGCGCTGGCTCGGCGTGCCGCTCGCGCCGTTGCTGCGGGAGATCGGCGTGCGGCCTGGCGCGGATCAACTGGTGGCGCGCTCGGTCGAGGGCATGACGATCGGCACGCCGGTCGCGACCGTGCTCGACGGGCGCGACGCGATGCTCGTGGTCGGCATGAACGGCGAACCCCTGCCGCTCACGCACGGTTTCCCGGTGCGAATGCTCACCCCCGGGCTGTACGGCTACGCCGGCGCCTGCAAGTGGCTCACCGAGCTGGAACTGACCACATTCGACAACTTCGACGCGTACTGGGTCGAGCGCGGCTGGTCCGCCCGGGGACCGGTCAAGACCGCCTCCCGAATCGACAGGCCCCGGCCGCTGGCCAAGGTGCCGGCCGGGTCGACGACGGTGGCCGGGGTGGCCTGGGCCCAGGGTCGCGGCATCGCGGCCGTGGAGATCAGGATCGACGACGGGCCGTGGACGCCGGCCGAGCTCCTGCCGGTGCCGTCCACCGACACCTGGGTGCAGTGGCGTCACACCTGGAAGGCCGCCGCGGGTCTGCATTCGCTGTCCGTGCGCGCAACGGACAGGACCGGTGCGGTCCAGCCGGAGCGGCGTGTCACACCGTTCCCCGACGGGGCGACGGGCTGGCACACGATCGCCGTGACCGTCGCCTAGTACGACCCGTGACGGGACGTGAAACGCCTGGTCTGGTGCGCAGGGCCCGTCCGCGCGTCGGCCGCCCGCCGGTCACCGGTCGGCGGTCGGCTGCGTTTCTGGCTGTTCGACCTGCTGGATAAGTTGCTTGAGGCGGGCGACCTCGTCGCGCAGGGCGGCCTGCCCTGCGGCGGTGAGGGTGACCCAGGTGCGTGGGCGTTTGCCTTCGTAGCCCTTCTCGATCTGGATCAGCTCGGCCTTCTCCAGGACGGTCAGGTGCTGCCCGAGGTTGCCGGCGGTCAGCTGCAGGGTGGTGCGCAGGAAGCCGAACTCGACCTGGCGGGCCTGGTGGGTGATGGTCATGATGCCGAGCCGGACGCGCTGGTGGACGACGTCGTCGAGGCCGTTGGCGGGGTGATCGGTCATTACGCGCGAGCCTCGGCGCTCGGCCGGAACAGGGCGAAGGCGCCGGCGCCCAGTAGCAGCACCGCCGCCGGGACGAGCAGGTAAGGCAGGAAGAACCACGGCGACGACGAGTGAATGATGCGGTTGCCCTGCACCATCCCGATCGCCAGAAAGGCGAGGGTGTACGCCAGCAGCGCCCAGTGGCGTTCGATCCAGGCGAGCACCAGCAGCGCCAGCCCGATCACCGCCAGGGGACCGGCCAGCCCGTTGATGAGCCACGACCACAGACAGCGTCGCGGCGGTCGCGGCGGTTCCCGCGTCGGTGACCGCGGTGGCCTGGTCCACGCCGGTGCCGGGGACGATCGAGGACGTCGTGGCCGCCGGCGCCGGCGCGGTGGTCCGCGTCTCCGACGGCGTCATCGCACTCGAGGGTGGCGACGGCCGGGTGCGGTGGTCATACCGGCGGCAGCACGCGCAGACGAGGTGGACGGGGACGAGTCCGGACGGGCGTACCGTCGTGGTCTCGTTCGTTTCGTCGAACGACGACAGCAGAACCGATCATCTGGTCGTGCTCGACGCGATGTCCGGCAGGGTGCGTGCGACCTTTGCGGACGACGAGATGTTCTGGCGGCGCGGGCAGTCGCTGGTTTCCAACGCCATGATCTTCGGCCAGTCGCTGCGGCACCACAGTATGGGGGCGTGGTCCGCCTCGACCGGTTCGCGGGTCTGGTCCTGGCAGCCGCCGGACGGGTGCGACCGCTACGAGCCCAAATCGCTGACCACCGGGGCCGACACCGTCCTGATCGCCGTCGCCTGCGGCGACGAACACGTCCGCGGCGCGGCCCCTGAGCTGCGCTTCCTGACGCTCGACGCCGCGTCGGGCCGACAAATGCGCGAGTCGCGGCTGCCGGTGGTCAACCTGAGGAACCTGAACGTCCGGTTCACGGTGGCGCCCGACGGCTCACTCGTGCTGATCCATCCCACCGCGAAGGGGGAGCGCAGCCAGCTGCTCGACGTCGCCACCGGCCGGCTCAGCACGGCACCGACAGAGCTGGACGACCTACCCGGACACGGCCTCGGGTATCCGTGGACCCTGTCCGACAAGCCCGTTCTGATCGACACGCGGTCCGGGGCCACCCGCCAGGCAGCGGGGGAGGTCGCGGCGTGCGGCCGCTCGGGCATCGTGTTGGCCGCCGGCGTCGTCTGCGTCCACGACCCGACCCACACGTGGATCCACTCCTTCATCACCACCGGCCTGGTCCCCGTACACACATCACCGGTGCCCGGTACCACCCTCACGGCGTTGCCGGTCGTACTCGCCGCCCGCGACGACCGGCAGCTCGCCAGCCTCCCGCCCGTCAGGTTCACCGCGGCCCCCGGAGCGGTCATCGTCTACTCCACCGACGGCCCGGCCTCCGCCGAGAACCGGGTGGTCGGTCTGCGCTGAGCCTGTCGTCAACCCCAGGGCCGCGCGGGCCCGGTGAACCGATCCCAGGCGAAGCGCCCGTTCCACCTGCGTTGATCAGGCACGGCACACCTCCCATCGCATTCGGCCAGTGGGGAAGGCGCAGGCCAGTCCAGGGGCTTCGCGACGCGAGGCGGAACGGGTGCGATCGCGTGGTTGGCGAGAAACCTCACGTCTGGGGAGTCTTTCGCCGATCAGGGTGCGGTGCGGCTGACATGCTGGGGGGTCGAATCGACGACGGCGCTGGGTCGGTGCCGCTCCCGTCCTGGTGGTCTTCTGCCTGGGCACATCCGCGTCCCGGCTCGCCGAGCGCAGCGACGAACGGCGTAACGCGGCGCAGCTCATGGATCGCTACAGCAGCGAGCTCGGGCGCGCGATCACCACCGAGATCCAGCGGTACGGCGACATGCTCGCCGACGTGGCTGGCGCGTTGGGGGCGCAGGGCGATCGGCTCACCGGCGCGGACTTCACCTGGATCTCCGACCAGGTCAGCCGCCGCCGCCTGCCCGGCGCCGCCTCGCTCGAGCTGGTGATGGACGCGCCCGACTCCGGAGGCGCCGCCCTGCAGTCCTTCTGGCGGCAACACGGTGCCACAGGTCTGACGCTGAAGCCGACCGCTGCCGGCGGCGAACACGCGTTCGTGATCTTCACCCGCGCCTTCGGTGCGAAGCCGGTGGCGATCGGCGGCGACATGTACTCCATCCCCGAGGCCGCGCAGGCCTTGCGGGAGTCTGGCCATCCGTGCCGGGGTGAGCATGAACGGCTCGGGATCGGTCGCCATCGGAACTCCCGGATCGAGGCAGGCGATAGGGCTATACCGCCCCAAACCCTACTATTCTATCCTCAGACGGCCGCCTCGCCCGGCTGCCAACGGGTACGAGCGGGACGAAGATCGCCCGATTACGGCCCTGCGTCCGGTCCTGAGGTTCCCGCCCCCTGACGCTTACACCACCGTGTGGTCCGCGGAGCCTGGTCCGGCGTCGTGCGTGCGGTAGTCGCCGGGGAAGGACACGGGCGAGCTCGCGGTGACGGTGAACTCCCGGCCGTTGTGCTGCGCTGTCACCGGGCCCCCGTTTCGTATGGAGTAGGTGACGAGATGCTCTTCGATGTCCACCTCGAGCAGCGATCCGCGGATCTGCAGCGGGAAGCGCAGGCGACGGGCGCGCGTGGGCAGCATCGGGGAGAACTGCGGCCGTTGCGTGCGCCAGCGATATCCAGCGAACGCGTACACAAGTGCCATCCAGGTGCCGCCGGCGGACGCGACGTGGACGCCGTCTCGCAGATTGCCGGCGGTGTCGGCCATGTCCACCGCCGCGGCATCGATGAGGTATTCCTCCGCGCTGCGGTACTTGCCGACATCCGCGGCCGCGATCGCCTGGATGCATTCGGACAGTGACGAGTCGCCCGTGGTCAGCGGGTCGTAGTAGTCAAAGATCCGTCTCCGCTCCTGCGCGGTGAAACGATCGGGCAGGAGAACGGTGGCGAAGATGACGTCGGCCTGTTTGATCACCTGGTGGCGGTAGATGACGAGCGGATGGTAGTGAAGCAGGAGCGGGTACCGATCCGGAGGTGTCCCGGCGAAGTCCCATGGTGCCCGGTCGAGGAAGCCGTCGTCCTGAAGATGGACGCCTGCTTGCTCGTCGTACGGGATGTATATCTGCTCGGCGGCATGGCGCCAGGTCGCCACCTCAGCGTCATCCAGTCCCGTGCGATCGACCAGCCGGCGGTAGTCCGGTGGGGATTCGCTCCGCACCCGCTCCACGGCGTCCGCGGCGATTCTCAGGTTCTCGGCTGCCATGAGATTGGTGAACAGGTTGTTGTCCACGACCGTGTTGTACTCGTCCGGTCCGGTCGCCTTGTCGATCACGAACCGGCCGCCGTGGCGCTCGGAGATGAATCCCAGGTCTTTCCACATGCGCGCCGTCTCGACCAGGATCTCGACGCCATGTCTGAACAGCATGTCGGTGTCGCCGGTCACGCGGACGTACTGGTCCAGGGCGTAGGCGATGTCGGCGTCGATGTGGTACTGGGCGGTGCCCGCCGCGTAGTAGGCCGAGGCCTCGTCGCCATTGATGGTGCGCCACGGGAACAACGCCCCGGCGCAGCCCACCTCGCGCGCCCGGCGACGGGCGTCCGGGAGCATCCGCACGCGGTGCATGAGCAGGCTACGGGCCACGGCCGGCGTGGTGTGGATCAGGAACGGCAGCACATACGCCTCGGTGTCCCAGAAATAGTGGCCCTCGTAGCCGGTGCCGGTCAGACCCTTTGCCGGCACCCCGTATCCCTCGCTGCGCAGTGCCGCCTGCATGACGCTGAACAGGTTGAAGTGCAGGGCCTGCTGCGCGGCGGGCCGACCCTCCCAAACGACGTCGCTGCGGGCCCAGAAATCGCCGATCTGACGCTCGTGTTCGGCTAGTGCGGCCGCGTAGCCGACGGCCCGGGCCCGGTACAGCGTCAGCCCGGCGCGGTTGGACAGGTCCGTCGCGTCTGCAGCGTCGTAGTGATAGGCCAGCCATTTGGTCAGGGTGGCGGTCTGCCCCGGCCGGGCGTGGACTTCGAACACGACATGGGCGCGGCCGGCGTCGAGCGTGGTGCGTACGTGTGTGATCACACTCTGGTCGCATTCGTGGTCCATCCCGGCGGCGACCACGAGTCCGCTGCGCGACGTTCGATAGGTCCGGATGACCCGAACATCCTCGACACTTTCGACGTCGGGCTGCAGTACGTCGGTGAGCGCCCGGGTCTGTCTCGGATCATTTGTCGATCCCTCGACCGCCGACTGAGGTGTGACCAGTTCGGAGGAGAGCGTCAGGTGTCCGGGTGCGTCGAGAGCGGTCAGCTCGTATCGAATACACGCCAGATGCCGCTGGGCCAGCGACACGAACCGGGTGGTACGCAGCCGGAACCGCCGACCATCCGCCAGTTGGTACACCACTGAGCGCTCCAAGACGCCCCGCCGCATGTCCAGGGCCCGTTCGAATTCCCGGACCTCCGTCGACTCGCAGCTCACCGGGTCGTCGTCGACGAACAGACGGATCGTGGTGCCGTCGGGGACCGGCACGATCGTCTGACCGGTGGTCGCGAACCCGTGTGCCGCCTCCGGATACACGATCGGCCAGGTCTCGTGGAAGCCGTTGAGCAGGGTCGCTGGTCGATAAGACGGCTGCCCCTCCTCGAACGAGGCCCGGATACCGAGAAATCCGTTCGATACCGCGAACAGCGTCTCGGTCTGCGCGACGAAGTCGGGGTTGTAGGCGCGCTCGACCATGCGCCAGGGGTCGGTCGGGTAGTCTCCCGTGGCCGCAATGATCCGCCGTGCCGCGGCCAGTAATCGGTGGACCCGCGGGCCGGCCCGGTGCACCTTGTCGGTGGACGCGGCGAGCAGTTCGCCGAGGTCCGTGACCACGATGTCGGCGCCGTGAGCGGCCAGTTCATCCCGGTGCCCGTCCCGGTCCACCCCGACGACGAGCCCGAACTCGCCGGCCCAGCCGGCCATGACGCCCACGATGGCATCCTCGACCACAACCGCCCGCTCCGGCGAGACACCGAGCCGGCGGGCGGCTTCCAGGAAACCGTCCGGCGCCGGCTTGCCCTGCAGGTGCAGCGCCAGCGTCGTCTCACCGTCAACCCAGGTGTCGAACAGGTTGGTGATGCCCGCGTTCGCCAGCACCCGCTCACAGTTGCGGCTGCTCGACACCACCGCGGTCTTGAGCCCGGCCTCGCGCAACTCCCGTACCCAGGCGATGGACCCCGGGAAGACCTCCACACCGGTTCGCTCCAGCTGGTCCTCGACGAGCAGTTGCTTTCGGTTGCCCAGTCCCCACACCGACACCTCCTCCGGCGGAGAGTCGGCGGTGCCCTCCGGAAGCTCGATCCCGCGCGATGCCAGGAAACCGCGCACGCCTTCCTGACGGGGCTTGCCGTCGACGTAGGCGGCGTAGTCGGTCCGCTCGTCGAACCCGCCGCCGGTGCCGTGCCCGGCGCTCCAGGTGCGCAGGAAGTCATCGAACGTCCGCTTCCAGGCCGCCGCATGAACGGAACGGGTGCTGGTCAGAACCCCGTCGAGATCGAACAGAACCGCCTCGAAGTCGTCGAGGGCAACTGAGGATGGCATCGTGATCCCCCCGTTCGTCGCGTCGACAAGGCCACACCGACCTCGACGTGCATGTGGTGCTGGACAACGCCTCCACCTGCAAAACTCCCGCCGTACGGCGATGGCTGACCGCGCACCCACGCCTTCGCCCGGGACTTCACGCTGACCGGCAGCCGCTGGCCCAACCTCGTAACGGCGGATCTCGATCTCAGGGGAGACTCCAGGATGACGACCGAACGGGCCGGATCATGGACGGTCGGCGAGGGTCCAGTCGCGGACCTCCGGCATGTCCTCGAGGTGTTCGACGATGTACGCCTGGTGCCGGGCGAGTTGCGCGGCGCACCAGGCTTTGAGTTCGGTGGCGCCGCGGGGTAGTCGTTTGGCGTTGTTGATGGCGTCCATGACCAGGTGGTAGCGGGAGACCTGGTT
>NZ_JBEZXZ010000050.1:0-48342 GCF_040638275.1 Actinoplanes sp. NPDC026623
TCCGCCGCGACCCGCCGGTAGACGGGCAGCGCACCCAGCAGCGTGACGAGGACCAGGATCAGGGTCGCGATCGGGGAGAGGACCCCGGCGGCGAGGGCGGCGATGCCGGGTTGGTAGCCGAGGGTGGAGAAGTAGTCGACACCGGTCAGGCACATCACCCGCCACCAGGTGTGCGGCTTCTCGCCCTCGGGTTGGGCGTGCGGGCCCTGATGGCGTTGCGCGCGGTCGTTGAGACCCTTCAGCAGCCAGTCCCGCATCCCGTTGCGGTCGGCCGGCGGGCGGGTGGCAACGGTCACGCGAAATCTCCTGGGGAGTGGTGGAACGGCACTCCTCGGAAGTATTCATCGGGGCCCGCGGCACGACCCGGTGCCCGGCGTTAATAACGCATCAATATTGGTTCCGGCTGCTCAGCCTCGCACTCGACCGCGCGTAGGCGACAAGCGATCAGGATCGGCCCAGGGACGCACCCACCTGGTCGGCCAGCGTCACCGCGACCCGGCGCTCGCTCAGCGGTGCGGACGTGTCGGGTACGGCGCTCAACAGGTAGCGGCCGTGCAGGCGGCCGGCGTTCTCCACCAGCAGCTCGATGTCGGTCTCGGCCGGCAAGCCGTCGTGGTCGACATCCCACACGTGGCCCTTCCACAGGATCCGACCGTCGCGGCAGAGCCGGGCGGGCCCCCCGAACCCGGCGACACCGGGCTGGTACCGGGCGCCCTCCAGGTGCAGGACATCCACCAGCCGGCCGGACACCTGCTTGATCAGGTCCTGGGACGACCCGCCGGTGGCACCGACCTCGGCGGCGGCCTGAATGCCCGCGAGATAACCCGCCTCCCGGTGGGCGGTGGCGCCCTGCCGACGACCCCACACCGCAAGTTCGGTCACCGCTATTCCCACCACCATCAGCAGCACGAACGTCTCGACGTCGGACCCGTCCCCGATGGTGAGGCGCTGATAGGGCTCGGTGAAGTAGAAGTCGAACCAGACGCCGGCGGAAAGCGCCGCCAGATATCCGGCCGGCCGGTTGCCGAACCCCGCCACGGCGACCACGACCACGACGAGCAGGAGCGCGACGTCGGTGTTCTCGATACGGTCGCGCAGCGGCACCAGCATCGTCGAGACGATGAACGGAGCAACGACCGCGAGACCGACGGCAAGCCGGTCCCGCCCGCGCCAGGTGGCCACCGCTCGACCATACTCACGAAGCACCGTGGGGCGTGGCGACTTCGCACTCTCCGGTGCGGCAGCGTCCCGGAACCGCCGCCGCCCCGGCGGACGGGCCGGCGAGCCGGAGCCGTCAGCTCGCGTTCACCCCGGCAACCAGGTACGGGGCCGCACAGGCGGAAGACCGTCCACAATGGTGGTCGCAGCGGCGCCGTTGCGGGACCGAGCCGTTCCGGGGGTGTGAAGGCGCCCGTAGGGCGGCTCAGATGATGTCGGCGTCGATGTTCCCGCGCAGCTTGGCGAGCGCCTTGGTGAGCAGCCGGGAGACGTGCATCTGGGAGACGCCGATCCGCTCGGCGATCTGCGACTGGGTCAGGTTGCCGTAGAAGCGCAGGGTGACGATCGTCCGTTCGCGTTCGTCGAGCTTCGCCAGCGCGGGGCCGAGGCTGGTGCGCAGGTCGACGGCGTCGTAGTCGTTGACGTCGGCGCTGAGGGTGTCGCCCAGCTCGGTGGTGCCGTCGGTGCCGATCGGGGTGGACAGGCTGGTGGCGTTGTAGGCGCGGGCGCCCTCGAGGCCTTCGAGCACCTCCTCCTCGGTGATGCCGAGGTGCGTCGCGATGTCGGCCACGGTGGGCGGGCGGTTCAGATTGTGCGTCAGGGTGTTGTTGGCCTCGGTGATCTGCAGGCGCAGCTCCTGCAGCCGGCGGGGCACCCGGATCGACCAGGTGCGGTCCCGGAAGTGCCGCTTGACCTCGCCGAGGATGGTCGGGATGGCGTAGCCGGCGAAGTCGACGCCGCGGCTCGCGTCGAACCTGTCGACGGCCTTGATCAGCCCGATCGTCGCGGTCTGCACGAGGTCGTCGGCGGGTTCGCCGCGGCCGGCGTAGCGCTGGGCGAGGTGCCGGGCCAGGGGCAGCCACGCCTCGATGGTCTTGTCTCGCAGCGACTGCCGGGACGGATGACCGGCGGGCATGGCGGCCAGCGCGTTGATCAGGTCGCCGGCGACATCGGCCTCCCGGTCGCCAACGATCGAATCACTCTGGGTGATGACCGACCGGGTGGCCGTCTCGACGGATGTCGTGGTCATGATGTGTCCTCCAGTCGTTCAGCCAGCCCGGATGCCCGTTCGGCAGCAAGACCATAGCCGAACAGTCAGGTGGATGGCTAGCCGAAAGTATGAGTCACGTTCTGTGCTCGGTCCGGTACCGGCGCGGGCCGGGATTCCCGGCTGCGGCCCGTGCCGGTGAACGAGGCGGTGCGCGCTATCGTCGGGGCAGGTTCGTGGTCAGCACGCTGCGGTTCTGCGGCAACCGGACTCAGCCGATGGCTCACCGGCCGGTGAGCCGTCGAACGTTGCACACGTCCGCAGACGAGAGGCGACCACATGACGGCGGTATCAGGCCACTGGCCTGCCGTGGCAGACCCGGCGTCCGCCGGGCAGGCGGCGGAGCTGGACCATCGGGCGTTGTTCGGGCAGTCGACTGCCCTTTTCGCGGCGCTCGCGGGGCCGGACCACCTGCTGGTGGCGGCGAACCCGGCGTTCCTGGCCCTCCTCGGCGACGAGGATGCCCGCACCGGGGTCGCGCTCGTGGACCTCACGCCCGAGCTGGCCGGTCAGGACCTCATCGCCCAGCTGGACCGGGTCTACCGCACGGGCGAGCCCTGCACGGGCCGGGACGTCCGCGTCGAGCTGGGCGCGGTCCCGCACGGCCGGGAGGCGTTCTTCGACTTCACCTACGAGCCGCGCCGGGACCCCGGCGGCGCCGTGAGCGGCGTTCGGGTGCTCGGCGTGGAGACCACTCAGGTCAAGCACGCCCAGCGGCTGATGGCCGAGCACCGTGCCCTGCTCGAGCAGATCGCCCGTCAGGCACCCCTGAGCGAGGTGCTCGACGGGATGGCCCGCAGCATCGAGGATCTCGCACCGCAGGAGGTGCTCGTGTCCGTCCTGCTCGCCGACCCGGACGGCCGGCACCTGCACCACGGCGCCGCGCCCAGCCTGCCCGGCTTCTACAACGAGGCCATCGACGGGATCGCCACCGGTGAAGGCGTCGGCTCCTGCGGCACCGCCGCCCACCGGCGGGAACCGGTCATCGTCACCGACATCGCCACCGACCCGTTCTGGGCCGACTTCCGGGACCTGGCCGGCCGGGCCGGGCTGGCCGCCTGCTGGTCCACGCCGATCCTGGCCCGCGACGGCGGCCTGCTCGGCACCTTCGCCATGTACCACCGCGTCCCGCGGGTCCCGCAGGACTCCGACCTCGCCGTCGCCCGGGTCTTCGCGGGCACCGCGGCCCTGGCCATCGAGCGCCACCACATCGAGCGGGCCAAGGTGGCCGCCGAGGAGCACGCCGAGTCGGCCCGCCGGGCCCTGGCCGAGGCGGTGCGGGTGGAGCGGGAACTGCGCGCCGAGGCCGAGCAACGCGCAACCGCCGCCGCGGAGCTCGCCGCACAGATGCGTACCGCCGCGGCCGCGCAGGCCGCCGCGCCGCACCCCGATCGCTGCCAGCTCGGCGGCACCGGCGGGTGCACCGCACCGGCCGAGATCAAGATCGCCGACTCGTGGGGCGACGCGGCGTGGGGCTGCCCCGCCCACGTCGAGGAGGCCATCATCAACGTCCGGTCGGTGTTCATCGCGAGCGAGGCACTCGGCGGCCTGGCCGCCTACCTGCACCGCTGAGCCTCACGCTGAGCAGACGGCCGCCAGTCCGTCACCGACCGGCGGCCGCCTGCCGTCCACCCAGCCGTTCGCTCAGTGGTGGTCGTGATCGTGGTCGTGATCGTGGTCGTGGTCGTGGTCGTGATCGTGGTCGTCGTCGTGGTCGTTGGTGTCCCACCAGTGCGGCCAGTTCCACCGGCCGTGCGGAATGTCCCGGGTGGTGCGCAGCGCGCCGAAGCCACGCACGCCGACGCCCGGTGCGTCCAGCGGCTTGAGGTCGGCGTCGCGGATCACGTTGCTGGTGTCGGTGATCCGGATCGCCGGGGTGAACTTGAGGCCGGCGGCGGCCAGGCCGAACGACATCGTGGTGCCGACCGAGCTGCCCAGCTGCACCCAGTCCCCCTTGATCAGGGAGAACGCCTCGACCCGGTAGCTGCGCCGCTCGGCCTGGGATGCGACGAAGACGGTGATGTCCTCGTCGGCCTCCGCCAGGATCAGCGTGCGCTTGATCGCCAGAATGACGCTGCCGCGCGCGCCGAGGGAGACGAACTTGTCGGTCGGCTTCTCGGCGACGCTGCCGAGGGCCGCCTTCGGGTTGTCGTGCTTGTTCGACTTGATGATCGGGCCGGGGTTGTACTGCACGACCCGGTCGGGATAGCGCAGCTCGGCGAGCGGGAACGTGCGGACCGGCTTCACCACGTCGGTGCCGCCGGTCTGGAAGCCGATCTGCGGTGACTGCTTCGGGTCGAACGTCACAGTGGTGGTGTAGGTGCCGTCCAGCCCGCTGACCAGCGGGCCGACCGTGGCGTCCGGGGCGACGACCCCGAAACCGCCGGTGACCGCCGGGTCGATCAGCACGACGTTGCCGAACTGGTCCTGCGGGATCGCGGTCACCTGGCACACCCCGGGGCTGACCGTGGTGATGTCCAGCTGGGTGAACTCGGGGTCGGGCAGGACCTCGACGAATGTCTCCTGCTTGCCCTCGCGGCGGAAGCTGACACCGTCGTCGGTCACGCCGAACGCGGTGACGTAGAAGGTGTAGCGCTCCGGGACCGAGGTGTTGGTGAAGGTGGCGGAGTAGACGCCGTCGTTGTTCTTGTCGATCATCGCGACGCCGAACCGGTTGGTGCCGCCGCCGAAGGTGAGCCCGGCGATCTGCGCGGCGAGCTGCTTGACCAGCAGCGGGCTGGCGTCCTTTCCGGACAGCTGCTCCTGTGCCTGTTTGAGCGCCGCGTCCGGCACCTTGAGCCCGGCGAGGAAGTTCGTGAACGACTCGGCCGGCTTGGTGGTGGACATCGTCACCGCGGCGTCGCGGATCGGCCGGCCGTCGGCGGTGATCCGCGCGGAGATCGTGATGGGCTGCCCGGCGAAGTAGGTGGGGCGGTCCGGCGACACCTCCACCTTGAGCCCGGACTCGACGATGGTGTCGTAGACGTAGGTCTCGGTGTCCTGCCCCCCGCCCTCCCCGTCGGCGTTCAGGAAGATCACGCCGCCGTCCGGGCTGGTGATCTTGAAGGTCCAGGTGCCGGCGGCGCTGGCTCCCCCACCGCCGGTGCCGTCGCCGGTGCCGGCGAGGCCGATGCCGCCGGTGTCACCGCCGCCGTGGCGCAGGTACTCGGTGTCGACCAGGTACATCGCGGAGCGGTCGCCGGCCTTGTAGACGACGCTGCCGTAGCGCCCGGTGCCGGCGTTCTCCGGCGTGATCAGGCCGCAGCCCGGCGTGATCAGCTCGAGGCGCAGCCGGTCGGTCTGCGGGGTGTTCCAGCTCAGGATGAACGCGGCCCGGTCGTCGTACTCGGTCAGGACGACCTCGTGCCGCTTCTCCCCCGAGCCGATCACGAACACGCCGGTGGGGTCGAGCGGGGAGGTGGCGGCGGTCAGGCCGGACTTGATGGTGTCGCGGATCTGCGCCGACAGCGTCGTGGCGGTGACGCCCTCCTGGTCGACGGCCCGGAACTGGCCGCCGGCCTGCGAGCCGGTGGCGAGCTCCTTGAGCAGCACCGGGTTGACGTCGGTGAAGCCGTCGATGCCGTACGCGACGCTGAACAGCGAGATGTCCTTGTCGTCGAGCGACGTGCCGGCCGGCGCGGTGCCGTTCGGCGCGGCGATGAACTCCTGCGGCTGGTGGGTGCCGGAGTTGTGCGCGCCGTCGCTCATCAGGATCAGCCAGCGGCGGTTCAGCTTGTCGTTGCTGAAGTAGCTGGTCGGGCCGAGGACGCGGAAGAGCCCGTCGCCCATCGGCGTGCCGTTGAACGGCACGATCGCGGACACCTTGGTCTGCGCCGGGGACATGTCCGTGGTGATGTCGGTCATCGGCACGACGTCGTACGTGGACGGGTTGCTCGGGTCGGGTGCCGGGAACCGGGCGATGCCGAACTTGCCGCGCCCGGAGCCGAAGAACGCGAGCAGGTCGAGGAACGGGTTGGCGGCCGAGACCAGCTCTCCCCACCGCGAGGTGGCCGGGGTCGCCGGCTGGCCGCCGAGCGGGTCGGTGCCCATGCTGCCCGAGTCGTCGAGCAGCATGACGACCTCGAGACGCTGCGCGATCGCCTGGATCTGGAAGGTCTTGTTGTGGCTGCCGGTGGTGCCGACGGTGGTGTCGGGCGGGGTCGACGTCAGCGTCAGGGTCCGGTTGAGCTGGGCCGGGCCGGCGGTCGGCGGGGTGTAGCGGAGCACCAGGTCGGCGGTCTCGCCGGGGGCGACGGTGAACGGCGGCCCGCCGACGGCCTCCAGGGTCGCCGGCAGCGCGGGGCTCAGCGCGTCGACGTTCAGCGGCGCCGTGCCGAAGTTGGACACCTGCACCGAGCGCGAGATCTTGATGATCTTGTCGGCGCTCTCGTTCGGCCGGTTGACAAGCGAGGTGATGGACAGCGCGCCGGTCGGCACGGAGAGCCACGGCTGGGCCGTCTCGGCCTCGGTCCCGGCCACCACCCAGGTGTACTTGCGGACGGCGGCGTCCGGGTTGTAGATGCCGATGCTCCACGACTCGGCGGACGCGGCGTCGTAGAAGCCGATGCGGATCAGTTGCACGTTTGTCAGCT
The DNA here is from genome assembly GCF_040638275.1 of Actinoplanes sp. NPDC026623. NCBI lineage: Bacteria > Bacillati > Actinomycetota > Actinomycetes > Micromonosporales > Micromonosporaceae > Actinoplanes > Actinoplanes sp. NPDC026623. The sequence continues at coordinate 6,859 of NZ_JBEZXZ010000050.1, forward strand.
GGCCCGGCATCAGCTTGACGTCGGCCACCAGGTCGGCGGGGTCCGCACTCTTCGGCACCGGCGTGGTCGGAGTGAGTTTCACCTGCACCTTGGGGCCCGTGCCGCACTGCACGAACAGCAGCGGGGGTGTCGCCGTCGGGGTGCCGGAGACGGCGACCCGGATGAACATCATCTTCGGGTACACGTCGGGAACCGTGCTCGGGCCGTCGATCTGGGTGAACGGCCTCGTCGCCGTGTCGTCGACGTTTCCGCCCGGATCGACCTTGTACGGCTCGATCGGCGGGGTGTTGGGGTCGTGTGGATGGACTTCGAACGTCATGACTGGCCTCTTCTCGCGGCGTACGGCCGCTATCCGTTGACCTGGAAGTTGCTGGTGCTGACGACCGTTCCGCCGGCCGTGCTCACCGTGATCGGTACGGTTCTGGAGACGCCGCCGGTGACCATGCCGGTCGGCACCTTGGCGACGACCTGGGACGCGGTGGGGCTGCCGACGAGCGCGGCGGTCACGGTGTCGAACTTGACCGTCAGGCCCGCGACGTTGAAATTGGTGCCGAAGATGGTGATGTTGTCGCCGCCGACCCCGGTCTTGGGCGCGAACTGCTGCCCGGTGAAGGCCGGCGGCGGCACCGGCTGGTCGGCCCGGAAGGTGTCGTCGCTGACCACGCTGCCCTGGTCCGTGGTGATCGTGATCTTCACCGACGCGCTGGCGTTTCCGCCCGGCACCAGGCCCGGCGGCACCTGGACCACGGCCTGGTGTGCGGTCGGCGAGCCGACCACCGTGGCGGTGACGGTGCCGAACTGGACCGCGAGGCCGGAGACGTTGAGGTTGTCGCCCTTGAGCGTCACCTGTGCCCCGGCCACCCCGTTGGCCGGCGTGAACTGCTGCCCGGGCACCCCGAACGCGGGCCCCGGCTGGACGCTGAACGCCGGGCTCGTGAAGACCCGGCCGGCCGCGTTCTCCACGCTGATGAACGCGCCGACCGCCGTGCCCTCGGTCGCGATGCCCCGCGGCACGGTCGCCGTGATCTGGGTCGGCGAGTTCACGACCACGCCGGTCGCCAGGGTCTCGCCGAAGCGCACGATGGCCGCGCCGACGTTGAAGTTGGTGCCGAAGATCGTCACCGGCGACCCGGCGGCACCGATCTTCGGCGCGAACATCGGCGCGACGAACGTCGGCAGCAGCGCGTTCTCCACCCGTCGCAGCCGGCGCTCCATGTCGGACACCGTCATGTTGCGCTGCCGCCTGTCGGTGATCATCGAGGCGGTGATCACGGAGTTGCCGCGCGGCCGGGCGATCTCGGCAAGCGTGGCGAAGGCGTGCCCGGCGGCGGGTGCCGGCACCGGGATCCCCTCGGCCACCCGGACCACCCACGCCGGCTTGAGCCGCACCGAGGTCTGCACCCCGACGTCCTGGGCGTTGGTCAGGTCGGTGTCGGTCAGTCCGTCCACCTCGACCAGGAAGACGTCGAGGTAGACGGTGTCGACGCGCGGGTCCGGCTGCGCCGCGGTCGGTGTGCTCAGCGGGCCGGCGGCCTGGGTCGTGTACTGGACCAGGCGGTCGAGCGTGACCTCGATGCCGCCGACGAGGCAGCGGCCGAAGCCGGACGCGCCGGGGCTGATCCCGAAGTTCTGGTCGGCGTCCGCCGCCGGCAGCGCCTGGATCACGAAGCCGTCCTCGCCGGCCGGCGAGCCGTTGCCGATGTAGCGCGTGACGACGTCGCGGACCGTGGCGGCGACCAGGTCGTGCAGCAGGTTGAGATCCCGGTCCAGGACGGGGACCCCTTGCTCGATGTGTATCCCCACGTAGCCCTTCTGCCGGTTGGACAGCAGCAGGTCGAGCGGGCTCACCGAATAGTCGGCCATGGCGACCTCCCTTCTAGGACGTGATGAAGACGGCTCGGGTGGTGACCGGCATGAACTCGCGGATCGCCTCGGCCAGCCGGGCCACCGCGGCGCGTATCTCGTCCGGGTCGGCGACGTCCGGCGTCAGGAACAGCCCGACGGTGTCGCGGGCGATCCGGTCGTCGTTGGTGCGAACTCCGGCGGACCCGGCGTCGTAGACGTAGGTCTGGAAGTCCGTGAACGTGCCCCGCAGCGCGAGCTTCGCGGCGCCGTCGGTGTCCGCCGTCGTGGTGCCGGCGTAGCGGTTGTCGAGGGTGTGCAGCGCCCCCGAGTCGTGCGGCAGGCTCCGGTTGCTGCGGTAGATCAGCAGGGTGGCGCCGCCGCCCGCGCTCGCCACGGCCGGCGCCCGGCCGGCGAACGGGCCGCCGACCAGCGTCTGCGCCGGCCCCCAGGTCATCGGGGTGCGCGCCAGCACGTTGCGGACGACCGTCGCGCCGCCGCCCCGGGTGGTGCTCCACACCAGCTCGACGTCGCCCGTCCCGGTCACCTGCGGGTACGGGTACCGGTCGTGATACGGCTCGCCGCCGGTCTTGGGCACGGTCCGCACGACGGACCAGGCGGTCGCCGCCGGGTTCAGGTCGGTCTTGATCCGGTACGCGATGTCCCGGCGGGTCTGCCCGGGTGGCCCGTCGGCGCCCTGGCGGGTCCAGAACAGCCAGATCGGCTGTGCCGCGGCGCCCGGATGGAACATCACCTGCAGGTCGTCCTCGATCCGGGGATCGTTCCCGCCGTCGAGCGGCATGGTCGCCGGCGTCGTCAGCTGCCACTTGGTGCCGTCGTGCCGGTTCCAGCGCAGCTGCCAGGCGCCGCCGGCGAGCTCGCGCCAGAACAGCCACACCCCGCCCGTCGCGTCGGCCACGGCCGCGGGCATCCGGCGCTCGGTGGCGTCGTCGCCGAAGACCTGCGGTGCCGACCAGGTCGTGCCGGTCCGGACCGCGAACGAGATCCGCCACCGCGGCGGCCCGGGCCGTTCCGCGGGGTCGTAGCTCTGCCAGAAGAGCCACAGCTTGCCGCCGGCGAGGGCCGCGCTCGGATGCTTGTCGATGCCCGGCCGGTCGACCAGCGGCGCGCTGGGTTCCCAGCCGCCCGCCGCCGTCCAGCGCTTGGCCCAGATGTCCCAGCCGTGCGCCCGGTGCGTGTGATAGATCAGCAGGACGGCCCCGTCGGCCTCGCCGACCGTGACCGGCCGGCCGTCGTAGGCGAAGTTCAGCGACGCCAGGGCCGGTTCGCCCAGCACCCCGGCGGAGTCGCGGACGGCGGACCACAGGTTGAGCCGCTCCGGGGCGTTGGTGCGCGCGACGTTGTGCACGTACTCCTTGGTCACGCTCGGCCAGCCGGTGACCCGGGCGACGGTGGCGCCGACCGCGTCCAGCCCGCCGATGGTCTGGTAGATCCGCGGCGCGAACCGGATCTCGTTGCGCTGCTGGTCCAGCTCCAGGCCGTGGTTGGTGCGCCAGCCGATCCACTGCGCGAGCAGCGGCAGCAGCGCGCCGTCGACACGGTCCACCGAGGACGCGCCGAGCAGCATCCGGGTCAGGCTGTACAGCCGGTCCAGTTCGCCGCCGGGCAGGTCGAGGAAGCGGCGCAGCTGACCGTCCTCGTCGCCGCGCACCGAGTCGTAGCGGCGGTAGATGGACGGCAGCATCGCGTACATCTGGCCGGCGAAGTCGTAGGGCGAGGTCGCGGTCGCGGCGGCCCGGTTGTGCCGGTCCAGGTCGTAGACCGGCGGATTCCCCGCGTACGGGAAGAAGGCGTAGTAGTAGACCGTCTCGCCCCGCAGCCCGAGGTCGGAGAAGGAGCTGAGCCCGGTGCCGTCCACGACCAGGTCGCCGTCCGCCGGGCCGGTCGGGTGGGTGCCCTCGCGGCGCAGCACCCGGATGCCGGGGAACTCGGCGGGCTGCGGATTCGTCCAGCTCAGGTCGACCTGGTTGCCTTCCGGCCGGGCGACGGCGGTGATCGCTAGCAGGCGCATGGTCATCGCACCCCGGGCAGCAGGACGAGCCGGATCCCGCTCGTGTAGCCGTCGTCGGCGGGTATCACCGGGATCTCGTTGGCCCCGAGTTCGATCTTGCCCAGCGGCTCCACCGCCGGTGCCGGCCGGTCGCCGCGCCGGAACTCGGTGATGTTCAGGAAGATCACGCCCGGCACGTCCTGGCACTGCTCGTAGAACTTGCTCAGGTAGACGGTCTGGTTGAAGCCGACCCGGTCGAAGTCGAGCAGGTCGGCGGCGGCGGCGCGGACCTGGGCGAGCACGTCGTCGGGCAGGTAGAAGCCCTCGACCGCCACCTCGGCGGTGACCCGGATCGGGATGTAGTCCACGTCGGCGACCTCGACGATCTGGCTGAGCATCCGCTTGTCCTCGAAGAAGCCCTTGAGGTTCGCCTCGAGCACGTCGCTGACCTTGCCGCCGCCCTGCGGCGCGACGTACAGGGTCACCTGGTTCCAGCCGGTGGCCACGGCACGGACCTTGCCGACACCCTTGAAGCTGTGCGCGATCTGTTCGTAGTCGGCGGCGGTGACCGCGCGGCGCAGCGACCGGAAGACCGCGGGGGCGTGCTTGACCGCGTGCTCGATGTCCTCGCGGTCGGCGCCGCCGGTGGCCGGCCCCGGGTTGGTCACGGCCGCGCCCAGCAGGGCCAGGTTCGGCGCGTCGACGATCGTGCCGATCGCGCCGGCGGCGACGTTGCCGGCCGCGCCGCCGCCGACCCGGTAGGTCGCGGTGATGGTCGCGCCGCGCGGCGGCACCTTGCCGAAGGTGCCGTCGCCGAAGATCACGACGGCCCGGTCGTCGGCGTCGACCTGCACGCTGAAGTCCCGCTGGGCGGCCTGGCTGAACGCCAGGCTCTCGCGCAGGGTCCAGCTGTCGACGGCGGGTCCGAGGGTGGTCAGGACGGTGATGTCCTGCCCGGTGAGCGCCGCGCCGGGCGGCCGCAGGATCACCCCGGCGTGTGCCAGCGGGAAACGCTGGTTGGCGCCGCCGTCGGACTGGCCGATGACCTCCGCGGTGAACAGCCGGCCCTCCTCGACCGGCAGGCCCGCGTACACCTTGCGGCCGGTGACCGGGTCGACCGGCAGGGTCGCGAAGTTGATCGTGACGGGCGCGTCGCGGGCGTATTCGAACCGGGCGCCGGCCCGGTTCTTCTGGCTCTTGGTCGCGAACGCGTCGCCCTTGGCGACGGTGACCGAGGCCGTGACGCTCTTCGGTACGGACAGCGACAGCGCCGCCGACGCCGGGGCGGCGGTGCCCAGCTCGTAGCCGATCAGCCGCAGATGCTCGATGACGCCGCGCCGGGTACGCGCGGTGCCGAGGAAGCTCTCGTTGGCCACCCGGTCCTGGTAGTAGCTGAGGATGTCGCCGGTGTGTGCGAACAGTTCCAGCAGCACGTTGCCGAAGTCGGCCTCGTTGGTGAAGTCCCGCCACTCGGCGAGCTTCTGCGGGATGAGCTCGCGCATCGCCCGCAGCAGGCTGTCGTAGTCGCGCGCCATGTAGTCGACGACCGGCCGGCCGTCCGACTGGTTGATCTCAGCCATGAGGGGTTCCCGTCTGCCTGCTCATCGGAACTGCACCCGGACCGCCGAGCGCGCCAGGTCGCGGCGGCGCACGTAGGCGACCTCCACGGACAGCGCCTCGTCCTCGGCCGCGACGTCCACGCCGGCCACGACCAGGTCGTCGCCGAGCCAGCGGGTCAGTGCCTGCCCGACGGTGAACTCCACCGCCGCCGCCATGATCGTGTTGTTCGGGTCGAAGACCAGGGTGAAGAGGCCGCAGCCGAACTCGGGCTGGTTCACCCGCTCGCCCGGCGCGGTGAACAGCACCTGAATGATCTTGCCGCGGAGCTCGACGTCGTCGTCCGGATCGGGGGCGATGCCGCCGTCGGTGACCGCGAAGGGGAAGCCGAATCCGGTGCTCATGCCGACGTCACCCAGCCCTGCCCCTGCGCCGCCACCGTCGCGGCCGCCTTGCCGCCGAGGACCGCGCAGGTGTCGAAGGTGTCGCCGTCGAGCAGCGCCTTGACGCCGTCCACCTTGAGCAGCGTGCTGCCCGCGGTCGCCGACGGCACCCCGTCGCCGACCCCGGCGGTCGGCACGAAGACGAGCGTCGCCGCGTTCGGTCCGGCCGGCGCGAAGTTCTTGCCCAGCGGCGCGGTGTGCGCCGTCGCGCCGGCGGAACGCAGCTTGCTGCCGCTCTTCACCACGGCCAGGGCGACGCCGTCCACCGTGACCAACGCGCTGAGCCCGCTGACCACCTCACCCTGGTAGTCGTAGTCTCCGGTGCCGGTGTACGGCGCGGAGTTCGGCAGGGTGCCGCTCACCGCGTGGGTGTCGGTGCCGTCGACCGGGTCGTTCCGCACCACCAGCTTGGCCATGGTCATCCCTTCGTCAGGTCGATGGCGGAGGCGATGATCTGCACCTTCTTGCCGGTGGCGTCGATGGTCAGGTCCTTTTTCGCGATGATGGTCAGCGCGTCCCCGGTCATCGAGATCTCGTTGCCGGTGAGGTCGGTGAGCCGGATGCCGTCCTTGCTCAGCACCACCTCGTTGCCGAAGCCGTCGAGCACCGCGATCCCGTTCTTGTCGAGGGTCACCAGGTGACCGTTGACGCCCTCGTAGAGCAGGATCGCCTCGGCCTTGTCGGCGTCCTCGAACTGCAGGGTGTGCCCCTTGAGCGTCTTGATCGTCTTGCGGGTGGGCACCTGCTGCGGCTCGGCCGCCTCGCTCGCGTCGGCGGCCGCGTTGGCCAGCGGCACCTCGCTGCCGTCGTCCGGACGGCTCCAGTAGGTGCCGACCCAGATCGGGAACTCGAGGTCACCCTCCTCGAATTCGATCCACACCCCGGCCTTGCGCTCGGGGATGAAGAACATGCCCTGGTCGGCGGCGCCGCCGTACGGCGCGCACGGGCTGGCCCATCCGGTGACGACGTCCGGCCCGAGCACGCTGGGCACGCTGACCCGCAGCCGGCCCAGCCGCGCCGGATCCTCGTTGTCCACCACCCGGCCCCGGTACTTGCCCCAGAACCGGCGCTCGACCTGCTCGACCAGCCCGGCCACGATCCGCTCGAGCTCGACCGGGGTGCCGGCCCGCTCGCGATTCACAGCGCACCCGCCAGGGCTCCGAGCAGGCCGCCGCCGTCGCCGCCGAAGTTCTCGGTGCCGGTCGTGCCCAGCGCGTTGCGCTTGACCTTGAAGTGCTGCTGGTAGCCGTCCGGCGTGAAGCAGTGGGTGACGTGGGTGACGTAGTAGACGCCGCTGTAGGTCTCGCCGATGCCCTTGATCGTCACCGTCGCGCGCGGCTTGAGCACTGTCTCGTAGTCGTTGGCGATCACGTCGCCCTCCCCGGTGACGAACCAGGAGCCGTCGTCGTAGAGGCCCTGCGCGAGCGCGGTCATCTCCGGCGCGCCGGTCGTCACCGTCTGCGCCACGATCACCCGCCCCGGCGGTACGCCGGCCGGAAGGAACTCGTTCGACAGGCTGGAACCCATCTCGTCCTCGCTGGCGGAGTCGGCCGTGGCCTCGAGCAGCTCGCCGCTGAGGTGGTCGATCTGGTGCATCGCGACGTCGGTCGTGGCGAACCCGTTGACCTGCAGGCTGAAGCGGCTGACCGTCGTCTCGTCGCCGAACTGGACGGCCAGCACGGGCTGCGGGTCGCCGGCGAGCCCGGGCGGGCCGAAGTAGCCGACGTCGCCGTCCACCCAGCACTCGAAGCCGTTGCGCAGGGCGAGCCGGCGCAGCAGTTGCATGTCGGTCTCGCGCTGGATGATGGTCGAGACCTTCTCGTCGTGCACGATCTCGGTGTCGGTCACCCGCGGCGTCAGGTGGTTCTCCTTGAACAGCAGGGTGGCGATGTCGCTGTCGCGCTTGTTGCTGAAGTCCCGCAGCCGGTCGACCCGGTCCATCAGCGCCCCCGCGTCCATCCCCCAGATCTCGAGGACGCACTGCTCCAGACCGGCGCCGAAGTCGGGCCGCAGGTGGGTGATGTGGCCGGCGATGAGCTGCGGGCTGTCGTCGTCCAGTCCGGCGGTGATGACGACCTTCTGCCAGAGGGCGAACCGGTCGTCGTCGAGGTAGTTCCAGGCGCCGTCGCTGTCGAGCAGCAGCGCCAGCTTCATCCGGAACATCCCGGTCAGCTCGTCGTCCAGCTCGATCTCCAGGGCCACGAGGTCGTCGTAGACCTGCGGTATCTCGGCGCCGCCGAAGGTGATCCGGATGTTCTCGCTCTGCATCGCGGGCCTATCCGCCGGCCGCGACGGGCACGATGATCGGCTTGCCCAGCTGTCCGGCGTCGCTGAACGGCCCGACCGGGAGCCCGGCGCCCTTGATGACCGCGACGAGCGCGGGGGCGTCGACCCGCATCCGGTTGTAGGTGACCAGCAGGGCGCGGTCATGTCGTTCGACCGTCACCTGCACCGGCTGGCCGGACACGATCTGGCGCTCGGTCTCCAGCGTGACGTCGTCGCTCACCAGGACGTCGTCGACACCCACCACCTCGCAGAGCGCGGCCAGCACGCCGGACCAGGCGGGCTCGCCGGCCGGGCCGGTGATCGGGAACCGGGTGCGGATCAGCGGTTCCCCGCCGATCAGCGCCAGCGGCGACAGGAACTGCGGGTTGGCGTCGCAGATCCGCCAGAACTGCAGCGGCTGGTTGTAGTAGGTCCAGGCCAGCTGGTCCAGCCGGTCCCCGGCGGCGACGGTGTGCGTGAACGTGCCGGTGACCTCCGGCAGCGGCCTGATGTCCTTGGCGGCGACCTCCCGCCCGCGGGAGTCGGGTGCGACGACGTCGCCGACCTGCCAGTAACGCGACTGCTTGCTGAACACGGCGATCACCCCGGCACGACGACGTTGGCGACGTCGGCCGCGTTGGCGAGATTGAGCACGGACATCGCCTCCGTCATGGCCTTGGAGTAGAGATAGGGCACGCTCTTGCCCTCGATCACCGTCAGGCTGACGGCGACCGTCGCCCGGACCGGGTTCAGGTCGGTGCTGAACTCGGTCTCGGTGATGTTCATCGAGTTGATGTTCACCGGCAGCACCCGCTTGCGGCCGAAGATGAACAAGATCATCGGCGGGTTCGCGCCGCGGGTGAAGCTGAAGCCGCCGGGCTTGCCGAGCAGCGCGCCGAGGGCGGACCCCAGCAGGCTCTCCCCCTTCGGGTAGACCATCAGCTCGAGGGTGGACAGCTGCGGTGCGATGCCGAACTGCTCGGTGATCGTGTCGCCGTCGTCGAGCCGGTCGCTGGCGTCGAGCCGGATGTCGAACCCGATCGTCTGCTCCTGGACCGTGACCAGTTGCTGCTTCTGCAGGGCGAGCAGGTCGGAGGTGCGGCCGTGCACCTGTCGCAGCGTGCGGGGCGGAACGACCGGCGCGCTCGCGCCGGGCGCGGTGGTGCTGCCCGGCGCGGCGAAACTCAGCCCGCGATTGCGGGTGAGCTGAATCGGATTGAACTGGAACACCACGAACAGCGGCGGCACGCTGAGCCCGAATTCGACGAAGGCGCCGCGCAGAATCTTGGGTTTGTTGGGAAAGCCATCGGACATGCCAGCGACACCTCGGAATCTTCAGACCCGAATTCGGCGATGACATTCACCGTACGAGCGGAACGGCGTCCACCCAATAGAGCCAGATTCCCAGTTAGGGACCAGAGGATCGGCTGGTACCTTTCTGGTCCTTGTGCCGGTGCCGCCGGGCTTCTCAGCTGTCCCCGGCCGGGTTCCACTCGTCGGCGAGATGCCGCACGACGGTGCTCAGATAGTCGCCGGAGCGGCGGTCCAGAGCCGCCGTGACCAGCGACAACGGGCATTCGGCCGGGCCGTCGGGCAGCTGCACGACGGGTAGCCCGAAGTAGACGCCGGAGGGGTCGGACAGGTCCAGGTCCCAGGTCGCGCCGTCGATGGCGAGCACCATGACCAGGCCCACGTGGCGGGCCGCGGCGTCCAGCACCGGCCGCTGATCGAGCGTCAGCGCGGCGTCGGGTTTGCGATAGCGTTTCAGCAGGAACGCCTCGAGCGCGTCCAGCGAGGCGATGTCGAATCCCGGGTCGCCGCCCATCATTCCGTACAGTTCCTCGCGAGCCTCGAGATCGCCGGCCAGCCAGTTCTCGAACGCCGCGCGCGAATGCAGCCGCATCGCGCCGAAGCCGTCGTCGGTCATCGTCTTCTCCTGATTTGCGGACTATTTTCTGCGCGGCAGCGTACGGCTTTCGAACTCGGTGGTGCCGCCCTTGGCCGTGCGGTTCTCGACCAGGATGCCCGCGTCGCTGAGCGCCTTCAGCAGCGGCGCGCTCGCCTCGGTGTCGATCAGCACCCACTTGATGTTCCAGCCCTGCTTGACCAGCTTCGCGTCCCGGTTCACCTCCCAGATGATGTCCTCGCTGGCATAGATCTTCCCAGTCTCGTACGCCTTGATCTCCACACCGCGTCGGCGGCCGACGTCGGCGATGTCGAGCCGGCGCACCTCGCCGCGCCCGGTCGGCACGGTCTGCTCGGTCTTGCCCCAGCCCAGGCGCTGCTGTTCGGCGGCGACGATGACGTTCGCCTTGTTGGCCCGCTCGACGTTCGCGTCGTAGATCGACTTCCAGGCCGGATACTCGAGTTTGCCGCCGATCAGCTCGTACATCTCGCGTCTGATCTTGCGGTGGGTGTCGCTGCCGGCCTCGTGCTCGCGCAGCTTGGTGAGCAGCTCGGCGTACTTGCGCTGCTTGGGCCGGGAGAGGCCCTCGGCGGCGACGTAGCCGGCGCCCTCGCCGAAACCGCCCAGGTCCAGGGTGCGCATGTGCTGCTCGAGCTGGACCTCCAGGTGGGCCAGCTCCGCCTCGGCCAGGTCGCGGGCGTTGGGCTCCAGCCGGCTCATGTGCTGCAGCTGCGCCTCGATCAGCTTGGGCAGCTTGCCGACCTCGAGCTTCGCCTCGAACTGCGCCTTGTTGGTGGGGTCGAGGGTGTCGACGCCGACGAGCTCGCCGATCCAATTGAGCGCCTGCCGGACCCGACCGGCGAAGCCCTGGTACTTCTGCATGGTCCGGACGGTGTCGGTGTGCAGCGCGACGGTGCCGGGCCGGGCGTCCGGACCGCAGCGGATCTTGATCTCGGTGATCAGCCCGGTCTGCTTGTCGAGCGTGTAGTCGACGTGCACGGCGTCGCCCTTGAGCGCCGGGTCGATGCTCACCATCGCCCGCAGGTCGGCCGGCATGGCCTCGCGCAGCTCGGCGAGCGTGGCCTGCCGCTCCCCGATCGGCACCGCCTCGGCCTTCGGCGCCGCGGCGTCCGGCCGGGTCTCCTCGCCCGGCACTTTCTCGCCCGGCACCTTCTCCACCGGTGGTGTCTTCTCCGTCGCCGGCGTCTTTTCTGTCGGTGGGGCCTTCTCGATCGGTGGGGCCTTCTCAATCGGTGGGGCCTCCCGGGCCGGCGCGCCGGTGTCCTTCGCCGCGGTGGAGCCCTCGGCGGTGGCGGGCTTCTCCGCCCCGGGTGCCGACTGCTTCGCCGCCTTCATCGCGTTGGCGGCCACGAACAGGCCGGTGTTCTGCACCGCCGACGAGATCGCCCCGGCCCGGGCCCGGCGGGCCGCGGCGTGGGTGATCGCGCCGCTGCTCTCCTGCCCGGCGATGTCGACCATCTGATCCAGGAACTGCAGGTTGCCCCAGAGCAGCCCGCCGTAGTTGATCGCCTCGTTGGCCAGCTCGACGACCCGGGCCAGCGTCTGCGCCCCGCGCAGGGCCGCCGCGGCCCTGGTCAGCTGCGCCTCGGTGGCGCCGCCCTCGACCGTGATCGCGAACAGCTTGTCGAACTTCTGCACCCGCAGGCCCGCCGCGAGCTGGCCGGCCGCGCCGAGCCCGCCGAGTATCCCGAGCACGTCGCTGACCGTCTGGGCATCCAGGCGCAGGTGGCCGGCGCGCCAGCGCTCGACCAGCCGGGCCGCCGCGACGCCCGCCCCGATCAGCGCGCCGGCCGCGCCCGCCGACGCGACGAACAGGCCGAGCGCGGCCAGCGTCGCGACGAGGTCGTCGATGCGCTTCTCGGCCAGCGCCCAGTCGGCCGGCGCGCTGTCGACGAACAGCTCGGCCGCCGCCCCGGCCTCCAGGCCGAGCCCGGCGGTCCGGACACCGATGCGGCCCCGCCCGTACGCGGCCTTGCCGCCGAACTTGGTCAGCGCCGACCGGAACGCCGCGCTCGGGGTGGCGCCCTGGCCCACGTACTCGAAGCCGTCGCGGTTGGTGACGTCGCTGATCAGCCAGCGGTGCTGGTCGCCGTCCATGGCCATCGGGCCGGCCGAGATCAGCAGCGGGTACTGCTCGCCGGTCACCTCGGAGATCAGCGTGGCGTTGACCCGGACCGCCGGGGCCAGGCCGCTCGCGCCCTCGGTACGCCGGCTCTCGTGCAGGACACCCAGCATGATCTGGTCGTCGATCAGCGCGAGGTCGCGCACCCGGGTGTAGTCGGAGAGGTGCGGGTGCTCGAGCCGGAAGGTCTCCAGCTCCTTCTGCTTCTCGACGCGGCGCTTCTGCAGCACCAGCAGCGGCGAACCCTCGAACCGGAACTTCGCCTCGGCCAGCAGGCTCTTCAGATAGTCGACCTTGGCCTGGTTCCCGGTCTTCCCGGCCAGGTCGATCTGAGCCTGCAGCTCGGCGAGCTGCGCCGACGGTTCGTCCAGCGCCTCACGCACGGCCCGGTCCATCGGCGAGACCTCGACGACCTTCGAGGCCACCGACGGCGGCCGGATGATCGGCTTGCCCTCCCGGTCCTCGTTGATCGCCGGCGTCGTGATCACCCGGATCAGGAAGATGCCCTCCTGCTCGAGCGGGATCTCCTGCTGCTGGCGCGGGCCGGCGAACAGGTCGGCGATCAGCCGCAGCGTCGCACCCAGCGTGGTGACCAGCAGCGAGACCGGCGCCAGCTCGAGCGAGAGCCGGTTGGCGGCCAGGCTGGACAGCTTCTCGCCGACGGTGTCCCCGTTCGGGTCGCGGGTCGCCGCCGCCGATCGCTTGGTGTCCTTCCACCAGTCCTCGAACTCGCGGTTGAACTCGCGGCGGGCGCCGCCCGAGCCGGTCACGTCGGTGCCCGAGCCGGCCTTGGCCCGGGTGAACTCCTCGATGCGCTGGTCGAGCGTCTTCTCCGCGCCGGGCGCCTTGGTCTTCGCCGCGGCGGCCGCGCCGGCCGGGTCGGCCGCGAGCTGCCGGCGGGCGTACGCGGTGATGTCGTACCGCTCCCAGCGGTAGTGGATCGACTCGCCGACCTGCGAGATCACCTGAGAGGCCAGCGTGTAGTTGCCGTTCGCGGTCCAGTCGACCTTCGCGGCGAAGGTCGGATCGGAGTCGATCGGCACCAGCTTCGGGCCCTCGACCGAGACCGGCCACGGCGGGGCGTTGGCGGGCTCGCCGTCGCCCCGGCCCTCGATCGGGCTCGCGTAGACCCCGGCGCCGGCCTTTCCGCTGCGGGGCACCTTGGTGTCGTGGGTCTCCATCTCCGGTACGAAGAAGATGCTGGTGTGCGCGGCCGGGATCCGCGCGGCGAGCGACCGGATCCGATCCGGCTCGCCGACCAGCTCCTCGATGTCGAGGGTCTCCGTGGTGGGTGCGGCGGGCGCGGTGGCGGCGGGCTTCTTGGCGGCCGCCGCGTCGGTGCCGGCGGCCGCGGGCTCGGACTTCGGCTCGCGGCTGAAGATGTGCGAGCCGCCCTCGGCGCCGGTGGACTCCAGCGCCCAGCGGCCGTCCGGGTTCGCGTTGAAGTAGACCAGCGCGACCAGCTTGCTCCTGTTGAAGACGTAGACGCCCGGCACGAAGCTCAGGCGCTGGCTCTCCTTGACGCCGACCCGGTCGAGCAGCGTGCCGTCCGAGTCGTAGAACGTGATGAAGCGCGAGCTCAGCCCGATGAAGAGCCGGCTGCCGGGCCCGCTCCGGCGGGTCCAGGCGGCGGCCAGGGTGCGGGCCGCGTCGGTGGTGCTGCCCGCCGTGACGACCAGGCGTTCGGCGCCGGCCTGCGCGGCGGGCGCGCGCCACAGCGTCGGCGTCCGATGGTCCTGCTCCACGTGGGCGAGTTCGTGGGCGAGCAGCGCCCGGCCGCCGCCCACGCCCAGGAAGATGTGGCTGCCGACGGTGAACGCACCCGCGCCGGCCGCCTCGGCGAGCGCGGCCGCGCCCGGATCGTCGTGCACCCGGACGTGGCCGAGATCCGCGCCGAACCGCGGCTCGAACCAGGCCCGGTCGCCGGCGTCGAGCGGCCGCCCGCCGCCGGCCCGCTCGGCGATCGCCGGGGCGACACCCGCCGGCAGGAAGGGCGCGCGGTCGCCGCCCGGGGCGACCGGCACCGGAGCCGCCCGCAGCACCTCGGCGGCCCGGGCGTCGGCCAGCCGCTCGGCCGCGTCGTCCGGTGCGGAGATCGCCTGGCTCAGGAAGTCGTTGCCCAGGCCCCGGTGCACCGCCTGCCGGGCGTCGTCGGCCGGCCCGGCCTGGCTCACGGCGGGCGCCGGGGCGCTCGCCCGGGTCACGGACCTGGTGTCGTGCGCCGTCGCACCTGAGGCGCTCATCGCCGGCGATCCGGTCGGGTGCGGGCCATCAGAACCGGAAGCCGATCCGGACGAGCGCCTGCTGCACCTGGCGGTCGGCGTCGGCGGTCGGCCGCAGCACGTTGTAGATCGCCTCGAGCTGGACCCGGTTGAAGTCCAGCCGCAGGCCGCCGCCGACCTCGGGGCCGTGCTGCGGCGCGGCGCCGGTGAGATCCCAGCTGTATCCGCCGCTGATCCGGCCGTACAGCGGGCGGAAGATGCGGAAGTCGAGGGAGCCGCTGAGGCCGGCCCGGATGAAGGCCTCCTTGTCGGTGAACGGGATGTCGAGCCGCGCCCCCAGCGCCGCGGCGCCGCCCGCCCACTGCGCGACCAGGTCGTACTCGGCGGAGGCGACGGCACGGCCGCCGGCGCTGGAGAACTCGGCGCCCAGGCCGAGGGTCGGCCCGTGCAGGTGACGGCTGCGCCCGTACGCGAGGAGGCCGGAGGTGCCCTGCAGGAAGCCCGGTACGGGCGGGTCGTTGCCGTAACGCACGCTGACGGTCACCGGTTTGCGGAATCCCTGCAGGAACTCCACCACCGTGTCGAAGTTGCCGTCGATGTCGATGCAGCCGGAGCTGCCGGCCAGGATTCCGCCGTGCAGGAAGAAGCCGGTCCGCTTGTAGACGTCGCCGATGCCGGGCGGCCCGGGCCGCAGCCGCCCCTGCGGGTTGAGCGCGACCCGGCCGCTGCCCCAGTCTCCGGTGTGGATCAGCGCGCCGTTGACCGTCGAATCGTGCTTGCCGATGATCCCGTCGACGGTCATCCAGAACTGGTCGGTGCCGCTGAACCGCTCGATCGCCGGTGGCCGGAACGCGTACGTGCCCTCGGGGATCGGCCCGAAGTCGGTGACGCCGACGAACCGCTTGTCGTTCATGTATGTGGCGGTGACCTGGTCGGCGCCGGCCGCCTTGGCGTCCGCGTCGGTGAGCGGCACCGGCCGCCCCGACTGGGCGCCGAACCGGTAGATCTCCTTGCCGTCGCCGCGCACGATCAGGTCCTCGCCGTCGAACTCCATCGTCACCTCGCTGAAGTCCGTCGCGTGCGGGGTGCCGGACTTGGCGAGGAACTGGTTGCCCAGCGCGCGGTCGCCGCTCTGCCCGGCCGGTTCCCGGGTCTTCGTCGTCGGCGGCGGCGCGGTCTTCCTGCTCGTCCGGCCCGCCAGCTGTTCGTGCTCGTCGCCGCTCATCGCGGCGCGCCGTTCAGCGCGGCCGGCTCGGTCCAGAGCCGGCCGATCTTCTCGAACTCGCGGCGGGTGCCGTGCAGGATGTGCCGCCGGTCGATCACGCCGCCGTCCGCCGCGGCGAGGAAGGCGGCGTTGAGCACGATGTTCCGGATCGTGCCGCCGGCCACCGGGAACTCCCGCGCCAGCGACGCGACGTCGACGTCGTCGGCCAGCGGTGCCGCCGCCGGGAAGTGGGCACGCCAGATCCGGGCCCGGGTGTCGGCGTCCGGGAACGGGAACTCGACGATGAAGCGGATCCGCCGGGTGAACGCCTCGTCGAGGTTCTGCCGCAGGTTGGTGGCGAGCACCACCACCCCGTCGTACTGCTCCATCTGCTGCAGCAGGTAGCTGGTCTCGATGTTGGCGTACCGGTCGTGCGCGTCGGAGACCTCGGTGCGCTTGCCGAACAGGGCGTCGGCCTCGTCGAAGAACAGCACCGCGTTGCTGCTGCGCGCCTCGGCGAAGACCTTCCGCAGGTTCTTCTCCGTCTCGCCGATGTACTTGTTGACCACTCCGGACAGGTCGACCTTGTAGAGGTCCAGGCCCAGGTCGCCGGCGAGCACCTCGGCCGCCATCGTCTTGCCGGTGCCGGGCGGCCCGCTGAACAGCGCGGTGAGCCCGGTGCCGCGGCTGCCGCGGGCGCCGAACCCCCAGCCGCCGAAGACCCGATGGTGGTGCCGGACCTGGGCGCCGATGTCGCGCAGCAGCTCCACCCGGTCGGCGGGCAGGACCAGATCGTCCCAGCCGCACGCCGGGTGGATGGCGGCCGCGAGGTCGCTGAGCCGCCCCGCGGACAGCTCCCGGCAGGCCGCGTAGACGTCGCTCAGGGCGAGCGCGCGCGGCGGATCGCCGGCCAGCCGGTGCCGGTCGGCGGCCGCGACGGCGGCCCGGATCGCCGCCGGGGTGAGCCGGAAGCGATCGGCCAGCTCCGCCGCCCACCCCGGCGGATCGGCGGCCAGGCCGCCCAGCGCGCGACGCCACAGCTCGGCGGCCCGGCCGACGTCCGGCAGGGCCAGCGCGACGACGTGCACCGGCACCTCGCCGAGCGTGGCCGCGCCCGGCCACGGCTGCTGCCCGCAGAGGAACGCCAGCCCGCCGAGGTCGGCCAGGGCGGCCCCGAGGGCCGCGAGCAGAGGCCGGGCATCGTCGTTCGCCAGCTCCTCCGCGCCGGTCAGGCAGATCGCGGCATGCTGCAGAACCGCTTCGCGTACGGCGACCCGCACGAGTTCCGCCCGCTCGGCGTCCGCGCCGGGGATCGCCCGCAGGTCCAGGCTGAGCATCGAGCGGCCGGTGCCGGCGCACACCTGCGCGGCCAGTTCCCGGCGGCCCACCCCGGCGGGCCCGTACAGCGCGATGACGAACGCGCGCGGTGCCCGGCCGGCCAGGCGGATGAGCCCGGCGGCCGCCGGGTGCTGCGGCTCCGGGCCGGGCGACGGCAGGTGCAGCCGGGCGAGGCCGATCAGCCGGGCGTCGAGGTCGTCGCCGCCGAGCAGGAACGAGCAGATTCGCGGGTCCAGTGCCAGGAATCGGGCCAGCCCGGTCGACCCGGACGGGCTGCCCTGATCGGCGAAGGCCCGCAGGATGCCCAGCCGCAGCAGCGCCGAGGCGTCGTCGAACAGGGCGCGCGCCCGCCACCGGTCGGCCTCGTCGGCGTGGAGCAGGTCGAGGATCAGGTCGGCGCTCGGCCGCTTGCGGGTGATGTCGTCCTGCAGGTAGGCGTACAGCCGGTCGTATTTGCGGCGCAGTTCGGGCGCCAGGCAGACGACCACCGCGCGCAGTTCGGCGGCGGACAGGCCGAAGCGGCGGCCCAGCGCCGCAAGCCGCGGCGACACGCCCGCCGCATGGCTCTGCCGCAGCCGCGCCTCGATGCGTTGCGACGCCAGCTCGAGCTCGCCGTGGACCGCGCCGTCCGGTGGCGGCGCGGGCGCCGGGGCGAGCAGCCAGGCCACCTCCTCGCGGGAGATGTAGACGGTCCGGGCGGTCTGGCTCTGCGGGGACAGGTCGTTGAGGGCCGCCAGCGTCGACAGCCGGGCCCGGATCATCAGATCCAGCCGGTGCAGCTCGTCGGCGAGATGCTCCAGATTGTCGAGATAGCCCAGCTCGGTGCTCACGGCGTCACCTCGACCAGGAAGCCGCGCCGGAACAGGCCGGAGACCTCCACCCGGACGTCGTAGAAGCCGGGCGCCAGGCCGGGCGGCAGGGTCGCGGTGAACGTGTCGCCGGTCAGCTGCTGCGCGGCCACCACCCGCTGGTCGCCGATCACCACGTCGGCGCGCCAGCCGGTCAGGTCGGTGCCGGTGAAGGTGAGCACGTCGCCGGGCGCGCCGGCCTGCGGCGTGACCCCCAGGACCACCGGCGGCCGGTACGGCACCCGCACGTCGGGCACGCCGACCCGGCGTACCCGCTGCGGCACCGGGCGGCTGGTCGTGGCGAGCCGGTCCAGCTGCAGCGACGAGACCTGGTAGAGCACGGAGAGCCGGAACGGCTGGGAGAACGTGTTCCAGATCCGGCTGAGCTCCTCGGGATCGAGGGCGTTGCTGGCGATCTGCAGTTGTTCGCGGGCATCGACGAGCCCCGGCTCGAGATAGGTGGCCGGCACGGCGGAGTTCTCGTACAGCACCCGCATCGCCTCGCCGAGGATCTGCTGCGCGGCCGCGTTCCCGGTCAGCGGATCGTTCGCCGCGTACGGGGTGAGCAGGTAGTACAGCGACAGCGACAGGGGTGCCGCGACCAGCTGGCCGGGGTTGCCGGGGCGCACGGTCCAGTCCTGGTTCTTCAGGAACGGGTTCTCGACGATCTTGTAGAGGAAGAGGTTGACCCGGCGCGCCGAGGCGGTCTCGTCCGGCGCGAGCAGGGTCACGTCGACCGCGGGGGCGAGCCGCATCTCGCCGACGAGCAGGTTGCGCAGCGACGCGCTGACCATGCCGATGGCCGTGGAGGCGCTCATCGCAGGTTCCTCGCGCGCAACCGCCCGACGTGCCGCCGCTCCCAGAACGCCGCCGGCCCCACGCCACCCGGCGCGGCCGCCACCACGACCGGCGGCGGCGATGGCGGTGGAACCGGGGCGGGCGGCGCGGGCCGTTCGACGGGCGAAGGCCAGTCAGCCTCCGGCCCGGGAAGCGCCGGCGGCGCCGCCCGCCGGCCGGGCTGCCGTGGCCGAGACTCTGTTGTCGGCGGGTGCCCAGGCGGCGGGACGGCACCGGGCGTCGCCGTCCACCGCGCCGAAGTGTTCTTCACTGCGAAATCGCTCGCACCGGTCGTCATCGCCGCCGGCCGCGGTGCGGATGCGGAGGTGCCGGGCCGAGATCCCGTCACGGGAACGGCATCGGGATGCTCCGGCGTGCCGGCCGAGCCTGGCCGGGGCGCAGCGGGCCGTGCCGGTGCGTCCGGAGACGAGATTGACGCTGCGGGAGCGGGCCGTTGCGGCCTGGCCGGTCCGTCGCGCCGGGTCTCCTCCATGACGCGGTATGCGCCGGGCGCATCGGGATCGGACCCCGGCCCGGATGGCGCCGCGCCGATCCCGGGTCGCCTCGCGCCCGGCTCGGATCGCGCCGCGGCAGGACCGCCACCCGCGGTGGCCGTCGGCTCGGCGGTCGCCGGAGCCGAGCGCGACAGCGCCGGCGATGCGGGACGGGTCGGGCGGGTCGTGATCCCGGGCACGGCGATGATCGGCCCGCTGAGCGATCCCGCCGGGGGCTCCGGTGTCGCCTCGGGCGACGGTGGTTCGGCGCCGGCCCGCGGAGCCGGCGGCTGCGGCTCGGCGGTGACGGACGACCCGGCCGGGCCGTGCATTGTGGACGATTCTGTGTGCGTATCGGAAAAAGAGGTTTGTGCGACGACCGGGTCGGGTCCGCGGAGCCGGCCGTCGCTGCCAAACGGGTCGTCCATCTCTTCGATCTGCCATGGTGAAGAAGCCGGTCGGGTCGGCGCGTATCCGTCGCTTTGTTGATGGCGATAGACGAAGCCGAGGCGTGGCATTGCCGGAAAGCTCACCCGGACGCCGGCGTCAGGCACGACGCCGAGCAGCTCCCGCACGCCGCCGCGGTGACGCACCGGGCGGGCACCGTCGGCCAGGATCGCGCGCAGATAGCCGTCAGGCGCCGTCATTGAGCGCTCCGATCGCGTCGGCGAGCACGTCGATGTAGGTGCGCCGTTTGTCGCGGGTCATCTCCATGATCTCGCTCTCCGCCCAGTGGTAGTGGTAGGCGAGGTAGTGCACCTCCTGGTAGAGCAGCGCGCCGTCGGTGCGCAGCTCGCCCAGGAAGAACCGCTGTATGTCGAACGGCGCGGCGAACATCCGCCCGCAGGCGGTGCACCGGACGTCGATCGTCTGCGCGACGCTCGGCGCCACCTCGCGCATCCGCTGCTCGATCTCGGCCCGGACCGAGGCCGGCAGCGCCGCCACCGCGTCCTCGTCCGGCGTCTCATCACCGAGGCGGAACAGGCAGCGGGCCAGCAGGGTGGTCAGCGCCGCCGCCTCGTTCTCCGCCAGGCGGCCGGCGAGCAACTCCTGGTCCGCCCCGGTCGGCAGCCGGAATTCCACCGGCCGCCGGTCGGACAGGGTCATCCGGTGCACCCGGCCGGGCTGCGCCGGCGCCTCGATCGGCACGTCGGCCAGGGCGAAGTCGAGCGACACCCGTTCGCCGCAGTCGGCCCACGGGCAGAACAGGTCGGCCCGGACCCGGTCGCCGAAGGTGGCCCGGCGCAGTTGCAGCATCAGGTAGTGCCGGTCGGCCACCAGCAGGTCGCGGACCACCTCGGCCGGGACCGGGCTGATGTCGCCGAGGCGCCGCACGCAGCGGCTGAGCACCTCGGTGATCTGCGCGGCCGGGCCGGCGTGCCGGGTCCGGGTCAGCAACTCCTCCTCGCGGCCGGTGAGGACCGCGAGGTCGAAGTCACGCTGCAGCCGCCCGGCGGCGTCGAAGTACCCGCCGGGCAGTTCACCGTCGGCCACCGGTTACGTCTCCTTGAGCTCGGCGATCGGGTCGCGAACCCAGCCCTCGTTCTCCAGCTTGATCGTCGTGATCATCACCGCGTTCCCGCCGGCGTCGAGCTGCGGCAGCGCCTGGTATTCCGACACCCAGCAGCGGAAGACGTTGTACGCCAGCACCTTCTGGCCCTGGTGGTTGTAGACCTCGATGCTGATGTTCTTGCGGAACGTGGCCAGCGACATGGCGGCGTCGCCCTGGAAGTTGTTCACCTTGTTGGCCCACTCCTCGAAGGTGGTGTCGTGGGTGACACCGGCCTCGAGGGTGATCGGGTCGTACTTGCACTTGCCCGGCATCTGGCGCGGGCCGCTGGAGTCGCCGCCCTCGTACCACGGCGTGACCTCGATGGTGCGCTTGAGCGCGCTGCACTTGTTGACCGCGGCGACGGGCTGCCCGTCGATGATGATCTTGAACTTGAACCCGAGGTAGGGATCGAATCGAGTGCTGTTGACGGTGAATCTGGCCATCGGCCGTTCTCCTTTCCGCTGGGCGCCTCGTTATCCGGCGGCCAGACCCGCCTTCTGGCTGATCTTGACGACGATGAACTCGGCCGGCTTCAGCGGCGCGAAGCCCACCAGGACGTTGACCACGCCGGCGTCGATGTCGCCCTGGGTGGTCGTCTCGCCGTCGCACTTGACGAAGAATCCCTGCGCCGGCGACGCGCCCTGGAAGGCGCCCTGCCGGAAGAGGTTCATCATGAACGCGCCGATGTTGAGCCGCAGCTGGGACCAGAGCGGCTCGTCGTTGGGCTCGAAGACCGCCCACTGGATCCCGTTGTAGATGCTGACCCGCAGCATGATCGCGGTACGCCGGACCGGAACGTACCGCCACTCCGGATCCGACGTGACCGTCCGGGCGCCGAACGCCACCACGCCCGCACCCGGGAACCGGCGGATCACGTCGACACCCAGCGGGTTGAGGTTGCCCTGCTGCACGTCGCTGAGCTCGGCGGCCAGCCCGAGGACGCCGTTGAGGCTCGCCTCGGTGCCGGCCGGCGCCTTCCACACGCCACGGGAGGCGTCGATGCGGGCGTACAGGCCGGCGAGGAATCCGCTGGGTGGCAGCAGGATGGGATCGCGGGACAGGCCGGTCGGGTCCAGGGCCTTCACCCAGGGGAAGTACAGCGCGCCGTAGGAGTTGGCCGTGGTGAGCTTGGCCCGGAAGTCCGCCGCCTCGGCCGCCGTGTCGTCGTGCGACGTGGTCTCGCCGATGTAGAAGGCATCCTTGAGCGGCCGGTTGGCGCAGTAGGCCGCGCCGATGTCGAACATCGCCGTCGAGCCCTCGCCCGGCACCGCGAGCAGGCTGAAGTCGGTGATCGCGTCGAGCTTGGTGAGCGCGGCGCCGAAGGTCAGCTCGTTGATCGCCGCGACGCCGTCGCCGCCCGGGGTGGCCGCGATGACCGGCGCCGCCACGGCGGCGTCGCCGAGTTGCAGCGCGTCGACCTTCGCGGGGCGGCGGATGGCCGCGCCGCCCTCGGACAGGCCGCCGTTGCCGGTGCCGAGACGCAGTTGCGGGCTCGCGTCGTTCGCCGCCGCCGGCTGCACCGCCACCGAGGAGGTCGCCGCCGTCGTGCCCGACTGCAGCAGCAGCCGGGACTGCCCGCCGACCGTCTCCACGGTGCACGTGAAGCCGGTGAAGGCGGTCCCGCTGGTGGAGGTCTTCTTCTTGACCAGCGCCACCACGGCGTTCTGGATCGCGGTCGCCACGTCGCCGAGCACCGTCGACGTCCCGGCCGCCGCCGGCAGCGTCACCTGCTGAAAGCCGTCGCCGTCCACGTTGATCAGGAAGGAGACCTTGGCGCCGAGCGGCAGCGTCGGGGTGAATCCGCCCCGGTGCTGGCCGCGCTGGGCGCTGACGTTGGCGGCGGGCACCTGGGCGCTGATCAGCGCCGAACTCTGCCGCAGGACGGTCACCACATGGTTCGGGGCGGCCGGATCGACGCTGAGATTGTCGAAGACCTCGAGCGGGGTGGTGTCGCGGAAGGTCGCCGAGACCACGGCCGGATCGTCCTGACGGCGCACGGTGATCCGGAACTCGTTGCCCGGGTCCAGGGTGCCGTCGTCGATCGAGACCAGCAGCGAGTTTCCCCAGTTCCCGGCGTTGCGGGCGGTCAGGATCAGCCCGGCGACCGGCGCGGCGGCCCGGTTCTGCACCGTCACGGCGGCGACCGCGGCGTCGCCGTGGGTGACCCGCACGATGTAGCACTGGCGCCCGCCGTTGTTGAAATACTGGAAGACGCTGTGGGCGAGATACCCGTCGGCGATGTACGAACCGTACAGCCGCTGGAACTCCGTCCAGTTGGTGACGCGGGTGGCCTCGGCGGGTCCCATCTCCGCGAGGCCCACGAAGGCGGCCGTCGACGTGCTGGCGATGTCGACGGGGCGGACCCCGCTCGAGATCTCCTCGACGTAGACGCCCGGATAACTCAACGTCGGCATACCGTGATCTCCTATCGCGACCGGTTGCTACGGCGGGACGTCTTCGAGTCGCTGCCGCCGGTTTCGGTTTCGGCTTCGTCGCCCTCGGCTTCAGCGGCCTCGGTCTGCTCGACATCGATCACCTGCTGGGCGCGCAGCTTTTCGATCTTGGCGTTGTTCGTGATCTCGGCGTCGGACAGCT
The DNA here is from genome assembly GCF_040638275.1 of Actinoplanes sp. NPDC026623. Taxonomy (NCBI): domain Bacteria; kingdom Bacillati; phylum Actinomycetota; class Actinomycetes; order Micromonosporales; family Micromonosporaceae; genus Actinoplanes; species Actinoplanes sp. NPDC026623. The sequence continues at coordinate 30,116 of NZ_JBEZXZ010000050.1, forward strand.
CGTCGGTCACCTGCCCCGGTGACAGCCGCACGGTGCCGCCGCTGGACAGCGGCACCAGCAGTGGGCCCGAGACCAGCAGACTGCGGATCCTGACGGTCATGACTCACCTTTCCTGTTCAGGCGCGGATCGCGCAGTTCGCCCGGAGCGCCGCGGCCAGGTCGTCCGGTGTCGCCCCGGCGATCCGTTCGACCCGCGGGCGCGCCGTGTAGATCAGGGCCGTCCGCGCCTCGGAGGTGACGGCCAGGACCCAGAGGTCCGGATACTGGTCCAGCAGGTGCGTGGCGATGCCCGGCAACTCGCCGTCGACCGCCGCCACCACGACCACGTCCGCGCGCAGGTCGCCCGCGGCGTGCAGTAGTTCCGACGGCCGGGTGAAGAACCCGACCACCTCCACGTCCGCCTGCCGGTCGGTCGTGTCCGAAACGGTTTTCCGAACCGTCGTCGGCATGGCACCGAGGAGAACTCGAATCGTTGACACATCGGCCCCCTTTGCGAGGCACTTCCGACGCTACGGAAACCGATGCGGATTAAGAATGGAGCTTGATATTCAAAGAGGGACCAGGCCCCGGTCTGGTCCTTTGGGACTACCGCAGCACCCGCCCGGCGTACGGCTCACCGCGCCCGCGCAGCAGCGCGGCGGCCTCACCGCGCCGATGCACGCTGAGCTTCTCGAGCAGGTTGTGCACGTGGTTCTTGACCGTGCGAACCTCGATGCAAAGCTTGCGGGCGATCTCCTTGTTGGACATGCCGTCGTCGATCAGCCCGAGGATCTCGCGCTCCCGAACGGTCAGCCGGGAGGCGCCGGGCGGCCTGCCGCGCGGGCCCATCCGGCGCATCAGGGCCGCCGCCACCTGCGGCGGGCACGAGGTCTCCCCCCGCGCCGCGGTCGCGATGACCTTGACCAGCGCGTCCTGCGGCTCGTCGCGCATCAGGTAACCGGCGACGCCGGCCTCGGCGCAGGCCACCGCCTCGTCGTCGCCGCCGGTGACGGCGAGCGCCACCACGGGCGTCGTCGACGCCAGCGCCCGGCAGATCCGCAGGCTCCCGGAGGTCGCCAGGCTCAGCAGGATCACCTCGAAGGTCGCGCCGTCCAGCTGCCGCAGGGCGTCGTCGCCGTCGACGGCACCGACCGCACCGGTGATCGTGGGCTCCAGGCTGAGCATCGAGATCAGGCTTTCGCGGTAAAGTCGAATATCATCGATGACGAGGACCCGAATCCGGGAGTCATTGGCGTAGCCATTCATCATCACACCGCTCCCGCAAGGCCAGAAAAGCCGACAGCTCCGCTGTCAATTCAGCCCCAAAACGGCGCGCGGACAATCGCAGTGACGTACTGGCGACAGACCGTAGCCGAGATACCAGACCTTCGGATGATTTCCTCGACGTTCCGGATGTGCGGTCGGCTGAAGGGACCATCAGGTGCCGACGAGGCGCACCGCGAGGATGTGTTTGCGGGGGCCACGGCCGAGGCGGCACAGCTCGTCCGCCGAGCGCCAGCCGACACGCTCCGCCGCCGGGATGCCCCCGAGCGCTGCGACGATCTCGTCGACGGTGGCCACAGTCGGATCGCCGGCCGTTCTGACTCGAACCGATGAACCGGGTCGGGAAGGGCCACCCGAGCGCGAACCCGGCGAGTTACGGAGGGCTGTCGCTCACGAATCCTCGGAAGAAGCGCAACTCGTTGTAAGATCGATGCAACCGTCAAATCATGAGTGAACCCAACATTTCCGTCGGTGCAGTCCCCGACAATCCCACCTATGCGGGATTCTTCGAGGTTGAATTGAAGTCCGAGGTTGAAAGGAAGTCCAAGATTGACGGTCGCGGGGCGAGTCTTGTGACCTCGTCCGGAGCCATCCACGCCGTCCTGGTCGGGCTTGGTTCGATCAATCAAGGATCGGCCCGCTCGGCGATTCCTCATTGGACGATGCCCTTCTTGATGCTGGCGATCCTTACGTTCCTCGCAGCAGCGGTGGCTGGCGTGGTCGCTCAATTGAATCGTGGATACGAAGCCACCGGCACCGCAGGCCTGAAGTCGTTGCTCAATGAGCGATGGCGTGACTCATCCGGCGAGTCGATGCACCATGTGAGCACAGACCGCTATCGCGCCATAGAGAGCCTGCAGTCAAGCAACGACAGAAAAGCGATAGCCCTCCGATGGGGCTACGGATTTCAACTCGCGGCGATAGCCTTCCTCGGCCCGGTCGCATTCGCAATTGTCGCCATCAAATAGCACGGAAAGTGCCCACACCTGCAGCCGCCTGAACGACGTCCAACTGAGTGTCGCCCGCGCGGTCGACGTGCGCGCGGATCGCCGGACGGCATCACTGCAGGTCGACCCGCCCGGCGCTCAGGTCGGCCACGATCTCACGCAGCCGCGCCTTCGCCGGGAGCCCCGCGGCCAGGCCGTACTGCAGCGCTCCGCGGCCGGTCCGCTTCTTCTCCCGCTTCGCCCAGCGGCCGCGCTCGGCCGGATCGTCGCCGGCGAGATCCGGCCACGCCGCCGGGTCGATGGTGAGGGTCCGCAGGGTGATCGCCAGGAGCTGCACCCGGTCCCAGGTGAGCACGACGTCGCGGCGCAGGAGCCGGCCGTCGGCGCTGAGCCGGATGCCGGTCCGGTCGAGCACGGGGTCGGCGTGCGGCAACCGGCTCGGCCGGCTGAGCCAGGCGATGCCGAAGGGCACGGTCAGCAGGGCCAGAAACCCCGGCGCGAACAGGTACGCGAACTGCAGGGTGCTGGTCAGGATCAGAATGGCGACCAGGGCCAGCACCGGAACGGTGAGGACGACACCGAGCAGGAAGAAGCCCCGCTGGACGCGCCGCCGCCGGTTCAGCGGGAGGGTGAGGGTGTCGGCAACGGCTGAGTTCGACTCGGCAAGCACCGACAGATCATGCCCGAGCAGTGGATCGGACCGGGCCTCGCCCCGGGAAGCCGGCGGCCGGTGGCTGGTCCGTTCGGACCGGCCACCGGCCAGGTGGGTGTGACGCCTACGTCTGGTAGGTGGAGACCAGTTGCTGCAACTCCGTCGCCATCGCCGCCAGGCTGTTCGCCGTGGCCTGCGTCTCCGACGCACCCGAGGCCGCCGAATCCGCCGCCGACGCCACCCCGGCGATGTTCCCCGCGATGTTCTCGGTGCCCGACGCCGCCTGCGCCACGTTCCGCACCATTTCACCTGTCGTCGCGGTCTGCTCCTCCACCGCCGCCGCGATCGTCGTCGCGTAGTCGTTGATCCGGCCCGTCACGACCGCGATCTCCCCGATCGCCGAGACCGCCTGCGCCGTCTCGTCCTGGATCGCCGCGATCCGCGCCGCGATGTCACCGGTGGCCCGCGCCGTCTCCTGCGCCAGGTCCTTCACCTCGGTCGCCACCACCGCGAAACCCTTGCCGTGCTCGCCCGCACGGGCCGCCTCGATGGTCGCGTTCAACGCCAGCAGGTTCGTCTGCTCCGCGATCGAGGTGATCAGCCGCACCACGCCGGAGATCTGCACCGACGACTCGCCGAGCCGCGCGACGATCTGGTTCGTCCGCGTCGCCGCCTGCGCCGCCTCGGTGGCGACCTTCGCGGCCTCGCCCGCATTGCCGGCGATCTCGCCGATGGACGCCGACATCTGCTCCGCACCCGCCGCCACCGTCTGCACGTTCCCCGACACCTGCTCCGCGGCCGCCGCGACCGTGCCCGCCTGCGCCGACGTCTCCTCGGACGCCGCCGACAGTTGCGTCGACACCGCCGACAGCTCCTCGGCGGCAGCCGCCACCTGGGTGGCGTTCTCGGTCACCTCACGCACCATGACCCCCGTCGACCCCGTGGACGCGTCCAGCGCCGCGGCGAGCTGCGCCACCTCGTCGCGGCCGGTGAGCCCGGTGCGCTGGGTGAGGTCCCCGCCCTGCACCCGCATGAGCACCGTCACGCAGCGCGACAGCGGGCGGGTGATCCCGCGGGCGATCAGCCAGCTCGCGGCGCCGGCCAGCACCACGCCGAGCACGACGAACACGATCACCGTGGTCTGCGCGCCGCCGGAGGTGGCCCGCGACTCGTCGTTGCGGTCGCGCGCGGCGGCGGTCTCGATCTCGATGAGGTCCTCCATCCCGCCGTTGAGCGCGGCGAGGACCGGCTCGGCCTCGCTGTCGCGTACGCGGGCGAACTCCTCCCGGTCGTCCTTCTCGGCGGCCGGGGCGAGCTTGCCGTCGCGCAGCTGCCGTACGGCGGCGACGGCCTGCTCGACCTGCGTGACCGCCTGCTCCCGGTCGGTCATGTCGGTGCTGGTGTAGTCCGCGAACGCCTGGTCGAAGGCCGCGTCCTGGGCCTTGCTCTCCCGCAGGAACCCGCGCACCTGGGCGAGGTCGGTGGAGATCGCGGCGTTGAGCAGGCTGCTCTGCATGATCTCGGCCGCGTGCTGCATGCGCGCGAGATCGGTGATCGGCAACAGCGTCTGGCCGTACATGTAGTCGGACTGCCGCTGCATCGTGCTCATGTTGGCAAGCGAGGCGGCGGCCACCCCGCCGGCGGCGACCGCCATCGCGCCGACGGCCATCCCGATCTTGGTGCCGACCTTCCGGTCGGTCACCAGCCGCGCCCACTGATGGCCGCGGAACCCGCGCGCCTCGCTCGAAGTGCTCATGAAACCCCCACATTTCATTCGCCGACCGGCGGTCCGGACGTGGCGTGCGCCACGTTGTGAGGCATTTCGGCCGGGCGGCGGGGGCGCTGAACATTCCGGGCCGGTCGTCCCGCAGGGCAGGAAATCCGCGATACTTTGCTCTTGCGCTAAGTATTGTCGCGCGGCAATACTTAGCCACATGGAACAGTTTTCGCCGCAGCTCGACGGCGTGTTCGTCGCGCTCGCCGACCCGACCCGACGCGGGGTCATCCGGCGCCTCGGGCACGGCCCGACGAGCGTCGGCGACCTCGCCCGCGAGTTTCCGATGACCCTTCCCTCGTTCATGAAGCACGTGCGGACGCTGGAATCCAACGGGCTGATCCGCACGGCCAAGTCCGGCCGGGTGCGCACCTGCGTGCTCAACCGCGAGCGCCTCGCCCTCGTCGACGACTGGCTCGCGGAGCAGCGCCGGGTCTGGGAAGAGCGCACCGACCGCCTCGAACGTCTCGTCACCGATCCCAAGGAGAACCGACAGTGAATCCCGACCTGGACCTGACCCTGGAGAGGGTCATCCGCGCACCCCGCGCCGCCGTGTGGAGCGCCTGGACCGACCCGTCGCGCTTCGAGAAGTGGTGGCTGCCGGCCCCGACCCTGTGCCGCGTCGACCGCCTGGAGGTCCGGCCCGGCGGCGCCCTCGTGACCCGGCTCAGCGACGACGGGGTGACCTTCGTCCCGCACATGGACGCGACCTTCCTCGTCGTCGACGACCTGGAGCGGATCGTGTTCACGAACGCGATCGACAGCGCCTGGCGGCCCACGAACCCGATGCCGGTGTCCCTGACCGCGGAGATCACCCTGAGCGATCATTCGGACGGCACGGACTACCGGGTCATCGTCCGCCACGGCGATCCCGCAGCCCGCAGCCGCCACGAGGAGCTCGGCTTCCTCGATGGCTGGGGCGCGGTCACCAAGCAACTCGCCAGGGTCGCCGAGGGCGCCGACCCACGCTGAGGACCGGACCGCGATACATCGGATGAATTCTTGCCACCCGGATCCCGCGGCTCTTATGATCACGACCCGACGTCCCTTGTGCGCGGGGAGGATCACGACCAATGACCGCAGAACTGGATGGGCTCACCGCCCTGGTCACCGGCGGCGCCTCCGGCATCGGGCTGGCCGCCGCCCGGCTGCTCGGTGAACGCGGGGCACGCGTGGCGGTCCTCGACCTCGACTGCGACGACGTGCCCGCCCCGCTGCGCGCGTTCCGCGCCGACGTGGCCGACGACCTCTCCGTGCGCGCGGCCGTGCGGGACGCCGCCGACGCGCTCGGCGGGATCGACATCCTGGTCAACAACGCCGGCATCGGTGCCGCCGGCACCGTGGAGGACAACCCGGACGAGCAGTGGCACCGGGTCCTCGACGTCAACGTGCTCGGCATCGTCCGGGTCACCCGCGCCGCCCTGCCGCACCTGCGCCGGTCCGCCGCCGCGTCCGTGGTGAACACGTGCTCCATCGCCGCCACCGCCGGGCTGCCGCAACGCGCCCTGTACTCGGCGAGCAAGGGCGCCGTCCTCTCCCTCACCCTGGCGATGGCCGCCGACCACGTGCGCGAGGGCATCCGGGTCAACTGCGTCAACCCCGGCACCGCCGACACGCCGTGGGTCGGGCGGCTGCTGGCGGCGGCGGACGACCCGGCCGCCGAGCGCGCCGCGCTGTGCGCCCGGCAGCCGACCGGGCGACTGGTCACCGCCGGCGAGGTCGCGGCCGCCATCGCCTACCTGGCCTCACCGGCCGCCGGCAGCACCACCGGCACCGCGCTCGCCGTCGACGGGGGCATGGCGGGCCTGCGCCTGCGGCCGGCAGCGGCCCAGTGAACGGATTTACATCCGATGTATCGCTATAGGGTGTCCGGAGGCCTTCGCGACCACATCGACAGGGGATGACACGTGGCGCTGACCGACGATGCGATCTTGAAGATCAAGAACATGATCGTGTCGGGTGAGCTGGGACCCGGCGACCGGCTGCCGCGCGAGGCCGACCTGGCCGAACGCCTCGGCCTCTCGCGCAACTCCCTGCGCGAGGCGGTCCGGGCGCTGTCGATGATCCGCGTGCTGGACGTCCGCCAGGGCGACGGCACCTACGTGACCAGCCTCGACCCCACGGTCCTCCTGGACGCGCTGAGCTTCGTCGTGGACTTCCATCGCGACGACACCGTCCTGCAGTTCTTCGAGGTGCGCCGGATCCTCGAGCCGGCCGCCACCGCGCTCGTCGCGCTGCGGATGGCCGACTCCGACATCGAGAAGCTGCAGGCCCTGCTCGACGAGCTCGGTCCCGAGCCGACGGTCGACGCGCTCGTCGCCAACGACCTGGAGTTCCACCGCCAGATCGCCGCCGGCGCCGGCAACGGGGTGCTCTGTTCGCTGATCGAGGGGCTGTCCGCGCCGACCAGCCGGGCCCGGGTGTGGCGCGGCCTGACCCAGGAGGGCGCGGTGTCCCGGACCCGCGAGCAGCACCAGGCCATCCACGACGCCCTGGCGGCACGGCAGCCGGAGCTGGCCCGATCGTGGGCGACGGTGCACATCGCCGGCGTGGAGGAGTGGCTCCGCAGCGCGCTCTGACCCGACAAACTTCTTACGTATAGGGCCTCATTCGGCTCAGGACACTGACAACGAGAACGTGGCGATCCTGCTGCTGGCCGCGAAGTACGGTCTGCCCGCACGCCGGCGGGGTCGGCCTGTGCGAGCTGGTCCAGCACCTGTCGATGTTCGACTTCGTGGCCGTCTCCGGCAGCCTGCAGGACCGGGTCATCGAATACGTGGACCACCTGCACGAGCACTTCGTCGATGCGGTCGTGATCCGCGACGGCGCCTATCAACTGCCGGCCGCGCCCGGGTTCTCGGCCCGGATACGACCCGAGACGCTGCGGCGGTACGACTACCCGGACGGGCCCGAATGGACCTGACCCGTCCTCGCTACAACCCGGCGCGTGCGAAGCGGCGCACCGACAGGGGCACGAAGATCAGCAGGAGGAGGGCGAGCCACAGCAGGCTCGCGGTCACCGGGTGCGCCAGCGGCCAGGCGGCGTCCGGTCCCGGGACGCCGGGATTGCCGAAGAGTGACCGGCACGCCGTGACCGTCGCGCTGACCGGGTTCCAGTCGCAGATGGTCCGGAGCCAGTCCGGCATGCCGTCGGTGGGCACGAACGAATTGGACAGCATGCTGATGACGAACGTCAGCGGCGCCAGGCCGGCCGCCATCTGCACCGAGGGAATCACCAGCCCGAGGAAGGTGCCGATCCAGGACATCGCGTACCGGAACAGCAGGAGCAGGCCGATCCCGGCCAGGGTCTTCCCGATGCCGTGGTGTGCCCGCCAGCCGACGGCCAGCCCGCAGGCCAGCATGACCGTCAGTCCGAAGATCCCGGTGATCCCGTCCGAGTTGGCCTGCCCGAGCGGCACGGCCGCACGACTGGCCGGCATCGAGCGCAGGCGATCGATGACGCCGTGTCCCTGGTCGGTCGCGATGGCCACCATCGCCGTGGAGATGGCGGGCACGGTGGTCATGACGAAAAGCCCGGGCAACAGGTATTCGCGGTAGTTGCCGCCGCCGGGTATGGCGATGGCGCTGCCGAACACGAACCCGAACAGCACCACGAACACCATCGGCCCGATCAGCATGGCGGCCAGCGTTCCGGGCTGGTGGCGCAGTTGGAGGAGCTTGCGCAAGGTCAGGGTCCAGCCGTCGGCCAGGAGGATCACGCCATCACCTCCGGGCTCCGGGCCGCCGGCCCGGTCAGGGACAGGAAGACGTCGTCGAGGCTCGGCTCACGGATCCCGATGTCGCGGATCCCGGCGCCGGCCAGGTCGAGTTCGCGCACGACCCGCGGCAGCGGCGGCACCTCGCCGACGGCGGCGACCACGATGCGCGTCCCGTCGGCTTCCGGCCGCCGGCCGGTGAGCCTTTCCAGCACGGCCATGGCGCCCGGCAGGTGGTCCACGGAATCCACCACGACGTCGATGTGACCGCCGATCCTGGACTTGAGCTGGGCCGGGCTGCCCTCGGCGATCAGCCGGCCGTGATCGATGACGGCGACGGCCGAGGCGAGCCGGTCCACCTCCTCCAGATATTGGGAGGTGAGCAGCACGGTGGTGCCATCGGCCACCAGGTCGCGGATGGACTCCCAGACCCCGATCCGGCTCCGGGGGTCCAGCCCGGTGGTGGGCTCGTCGAGGAACAGCACCTCGGGAGCGCGCAGCAGGCCGGCGATCAGGTGGATCCGGCGCCTCATGCCGCCGGAGTAGGTGCCGACCTGCCGGTCGGCGGCGTGCCCGAGGTCGAAGCGTTCCAGCAGCTCGTCGGCGCGCCGCCGGGCGCCGCGCACACCCAGCCGGGACAGCCGGCCGAAGATTCGCAGGTTCTCCCGGCCGGACAGGCCGTGGTCGAGCGCGGCGTCCTGGCCGGCCAGCCCGATCACCTCGCGGACGCTGCCGGGCTCGCGGGCCACGTCGAACCCGGCGACGACGGCCTGCCCGCCGCTCGCCCTGGTCAGCGTGCTCAGGATCCGCACGGTCGTGCTCTTTCCCGCGCCGTTCGGGCCGAGCAGCCCGTAGACGACGTGCGGCGGTATCTCCAGGTCCAGGCCGCTCAGCGCGGTGACGGCGCCGAAGTCCTTCCGCAGCCCGCTGGTGCGAACGATCGGATCGGTCATGATCACCTCCCTAACTGGGTACGGTGTATGCAGTCGCAAATCTAACCGACTGGGTACGGCGTACGCAAGCTGTCGGCGGATTGCGTAGAGTGGCTGTCGTGCCCGAGCAGGAATCGATCATCTGGATGCGACCGGAGAAGTCCGCGCACGGTCCGGCGCCGGCATACAGCCGCGACCGGATCGCCGCGGTGGCGATCGGGATCGCGGACGCCGAAGGCATCGACGCCGTCTCGATGCGGCGCATCGCCAAGGAACTCGGCACCGGCGCGATGACGCTCTACCGCTACCTGCCGGCCAAGGAGGACCTCTACACGGTGATGATCGACCAGGCGGTCGGCTTCGAGCCGCAGGAGCCGACCGGCGACGTCGGCGCCGACCTGGCGGCCCTGGCGCGCCGCCACCGGCGGACCCTGCGCCGGCACCCCTGGCTCGCCCCGTTCCTCGCCAGCCGGCCGATCATGGGTCCCAACGTGCTGCGCGGCACGGAGCGCGACCTCGCCCTGCTCGGCGGTCGCGGCCTGCACATCAACGAGATGCTCGATGTGTTCAACCTGGTTCGCACCTGGGTCAACGGCGCCGTGCAGGCCGAGCTGGCCGACTCCGACCCGTCCGGCGCCGACCGCCTCGCCTGGCAGAAGCGCATGGGCCCGTACCTCACGACCCTGCTGGCGACCGGCGAGTTCCCGTACCTGGGCCGGATGATCGAGGCGGCCGAGTTCGGTGACGCCGACGAGCGGTTCGAGAACGGGCTGGCGATCCTCCTGACCGGGATCGAGGCCCGGCTCGCGGCGATCGCCGGAACCGACGTCTCAGCAACGGCGGAATCCAGCCGATAGGGAGGTGAAGACTGTCGAGCGGGGGTGGCGGTGACGGCTGGTTACCGGCTTTCTCTGGCCCGGACCATGTTGTTCGCCCTCGTATACGCCGGCGCGTGTTACATCGGGCGACGATTCTGGCTGGGCTACGACGTCAACCTGGTCTGGCCGGCCGCCGGCGTCGCCGTGGTCTGGTTCTGCGCACACCGCCGGGCACCCACCCGCCGCCTCGACATGCTGCTTCTCGCCCTGATCCTGGGCGGGACGGACTGGCTGACCGGGGCCTCCGTGGCGAGCGGCGTCGTCGCCGGCCTCGTCGGCCTGATCCAGATCATGGTCTTCCTCTGGCTGCTGCACCGGTGGTGCCCGCGCCTCTGGGGCGCGGGCGGCAGCGCGCCGCTGCGCTCCCCGCGGGACCTGTGGACCCTGCTCGGGGCCGGCCTCGCGGCGACCGTCGCCGCCAAGACCGTCAACGTGCTCGGCCAGGGCCTGGTCACCGACGGGTTCCCGGTCCTGGTCTCGACGATGTCGGTGGCCCGGCACATGGCCAGCATCCTGATCATCGGAGCCGCCGGGATCTGCGCGGGAGCCGCGCTCACCCGGCTCCGGGCGCAGGGCCGCCCGGTCGCCGACTGGTGGCACCCCCGCGGTCCCGCCTCGCCCTGGCGGATCGCCGAGGTCGCCGGGATCGGCGCCCTCAGCGTCGCCGGGTACCTGGCCGTCTTCACGGCCGAGGGCCGCTTTCCGCTGTCGTTCGCCCTGCTCGGGATCACCGTCCTGGCGGGGGCCCGCCTCAGCCTCCCCTGGGTGTTGCTGCACAATGCGGCGGTCTGGATCGTGGCGTTCTGTTGCACCCTGGCGGGTTTCGGCCCGTTCGCCCTGATCGGTGACGTGATGCTGCGGGCGGCCGTCGTGCAGCTCTTCGCCGTCCTGGTCGCCGTGATCGGGCTCGCCCTGGCGCTGGGCCGCGACGAAAGACGCGCGCTGCTGGGCGCCCTGGCCCGGGAGAAGGCCGAACTGGCCGCCCGGCAGATCGAACTGGCCGCGCAGAAGGCGGAGGTCACGCACCACGCCGACCTGCTCACCGCGATCATCGACTCGATGGGCGACGGCCTCGCCGTGATCGGCCCGGACTGCCGGGTGACGCTGCGCAACCCGGCCGTCGCCGACCTGTTCGGCGAGCGCGCCGGCCCGAACGACATCCTCGGCACCGACTGGTCCGGCCTCTACCACGCCGACGGCACCCGGGACGCCGCGGGCGAGCCGGCCTACCTGCGGGCGCTCGCCGGCGAGGACGCGCCCGGGGTCGACATGCTGATCCACAACCAGGGATCGTCGGACAGCCGGGTGGTGCGGGTGACCGCCACCGCACTGCCGCACCCCGACGGCACGCTCAGCACGGTGGTGCTCTTCCACGACGTGACCGCCGAACGCCGGCACCGCGACGAGCTGACCAACTTCGCCAGCGTGGTGGCCCACGACCTGCTCAACCCGCTCGCCAGCGTGGATGGGTGGGCGATGGCGGCGCGGGACTCGCTGGAGGGCGTACCGGATCATCCGGACCTGGAGCAGGCCCGCGCCGACCTGGCCCGCCTGGCCCTGGCCTCCGCGCGGATGCGCGGCCTGATCGACGGCCTGCTGTCCTACGCGACGGCGCGGCAGGCGACGCTCGCACCGGCCGAGGTGGACCTGGCCGAGGTGGTCGCCGACATCGCGCTCGCCCGCTCGGACGCGGCGGTGGCGTCCGGCAGGCCGGAGCCGCTCTTCACCGTCGGCGAGCTGCCCCCGGTCCAGGCGGACCCGGTGCTGGTCCGGCAGCTGATCGACAACCTGGTCGGCAACGCCATCAAATACACCAGGCCGGGGGTGGTCCCCGTCCTGCGGATCGCCGCCGGGCAGGACGAGGCGATGGTCACCGTGCGCATCGTGGACAACGGCATCGGCGTGCCCGAGGGCCAGCACGAGGCGATCTTCGGCAACTTCCACCGGGCACACGTCGGCGGCGGCTACCAGGGCACCGGGCTCGGGCTGGCGATCTGCCGGCGCATCGTGGAACGCCACGGCGGCACCATCACCGCCACCGACGACCCCGGCGGCGGCTCCTGCTTCGCCTTCACGCTGCCCCGGGGCCTCCCCTCCGCCGCCGCGGCATCGCGCACCTCGGGTCCGATGTCGAGCGACCCGGGCTGACCAGGCGCGGGCGACGGGACCAACGCCGCGCAGCGAGACCGCGGTCCGCACGGTGACCGGGAAAGCCCGCCACCACGCCTTCGCCACTGATCGAGCTGTAACCACGGGCGTGGCGACCGGTTCGCGCCGGCCGCCACGCCGGGCGATCAGTACTTGGTGTACCTGGCCCAGTCGTAGTTCGCGGTCAGCGTCCTACCCGGGTAGGTGAAGGGCTGCAGCCAGCCGTCGACGCCGATGCCGGGCCAGAGGTTCATCATGATGCGCTGCGGGTGGGTGGGCAGCGGCCCGCGCGAGCCGTTCTCCTGGTGGACGAGCCGGCCGTCGACGAACCAGTTGATGGTGCCCCCGTTCCACCATTCGAAGGCGTAGTTGTGGTAGCCGGTCGAGGCGTCGAAGCCCAGGTTGATGACGGTCTCGTGGCCGCCGACGCCGTTGGTGAAGTAGTTGAGCTGCACCTGGGTCGTGTTCTTGCCGAGAACCTCCACGTCGATCTCGTCCCAGGGCTGGCCGTCGCTGGGCCCGGTGTAGGTGAAGAACGAGGACACGGTCCCGGGGTTCTTGACGGCCTTCATGCGCGTCTCGAAACGGCCGTACGAGAACAGGTCGTTGGTGCGGTATTCGCCGGAGGCGTAGGGCTTTCCGGAGCAGCCGCCCGGGCAGGAGGCGGTGTCGAGGTTGAGGCCCATGACGCCGCCGTTGAACCAGACGTGGTCGGCGCGCCAGCCGACGTTGAAGGGGTTGCCGTTGCTGTAACCGTCGGCCTTGTGCCAGCGGCCCGTGTTGAACGCGTCGAAGTTGTCGACGAAGCTCGGGCCGATCGCGGCCTCCGCGGGTCGGGCGCCGGCACCGATCAGGGTGGCGGCCACGGTGAGGGCGGCGAGGGCGAGCGCCATCGGGGCGCGGGATCGAATTTTGCGCACGGATGTCTCCAGTTCGGTACAGCGGGGGAGGTGGGGGATGCCGGGTCGGGGGTGGGCCGGCGAGGGGGCGCCCGGGCCGCGCTGTCTGATGTGGACACGTCGACCTTCTGGATGCTCGTGGAAACATTTCGGAAGCGCTTCCAGCTCGTTTCATCCAGCGACGTCTATGGCAGATTTTGAACTCACGCGGCGAACTGTGTCAAGGGCCGGCCGCGCGATCTCGGGCTACTGTTCAGGGATGTACCGCGTTCCAGCAGCGAGAGGGGCTTGCCGCGGCCCGACCGTCCACATGATCGGCGAAACCCGTCGTTTACATCGATGGCGCCGAACCGTACGGTCAAAACTGGAAACGCTTCCAGTCAGGCGGATTCCCGCACGACCATCTTCGTAGGCAGGATGCACGACTCCGGCTGCACGCCGTCCAGCAACTCGATCAGCATGCGGGTGGCCTCGCGGCCCAGGGCCTGCACCGGCTGATGGACGGTGGTGAGCTTCGGATCGGTGTGCACCGCCAGCGGCGAGTCGTCGAAACCCACGACGGCCACGTCGCCGGGCACCGTGCGGCCGGCGTCGCGCAACACCCGCAGGGCCCCGGCCGCCATGTTGTCGTTGGCCGCGACCACCGCGTCGAGGTCCGGCCGCGCGCTCAGCAGCGCGCGCATGGCCGCGACGCCGCTGGTCTCCAGGAAGTCGCCCGGCTCGGTGGCGTACGGCTCGAGCCCGGCCAGCAGCAACGCCTCGGCGTAGCCGCGATGACGTTCCCGGCCGACGGCGGTGTCGACGGGTCCGGTGATCATGGCAATGCGGCGGCGGCCGCTGTTGAGCAGGTACTCGGTCGCCGCCCGCGACCCGCCCACGTTGTCGACGTCGACGTAGCAGGGCGGCGTCCCGTGCAGGGGCAGCCCGACGAAGACCGTCGGCACTCCCGATTGCGCGGCGATGTCGATCAGCGGGTCGTGGCCGCGCATCGCGACCAGCATCACCCCGTCGGCTCCCCGGGTCTGCAGGAAGGTATGCAGCCGGCGCCGGCCGTGACCGCTCGTGGCGAGGCTGAGCATGAGGTGCAGTTCGGTCTTCTCCAGGGCGGCGGACGCGCCGACGATGACCTGCGCGAAGAACGGGTCCGCGAACACCTCGGGCCCGTCGCCGGAGACCGCCAGCACCACCACACCGGACTGACGGGTGGCCAGCGCCCTCGCGGCCCGGTTGGGCGTGTATCCGAGCTCCCGGATCGCCTTCTCGACCGCGTCGCGCTTGGCCCGGCTCACGTGCGGGCCGTTGTTGATCACTCGGGAGGCGACGGTGCGGGACACCTGCGCGCGCTCGGCGACCTCGTCGAGGGTAGGCGGCCGAGACGGGGCCGGTGACGGCATTCGTGCCCCCTCCGCTCGAGCCGATCACCAGGATGGAACGCTCCTGCCGACATGGCCTCCGGCGATCCTAGATAGTCACGCGCGACCATGTAAAGCGGCGTCATGGCCGGTCAGAACTCCCGGCTCCGACGCGCCGGGCAGGTCGCCGGCGCACCCCCTCAGATGACGTCACGGCGGCCGAAGCCGACGAAGCCGACGACGGTCAGCAGGGCGGCCACCAGGCTGACCCAGCCCAGTCCGCTCCAGTCCACGGCGGCGGCGGTGACGTTGGGGACGTGCCACAGCGGGCTGATCCCGAGGATCCAGTCCCAGAGCCGGAACATCGGGCCGAGCAGGGTTATCGCGAAGGTGGCCACCACGGCGAGCCAGCCGGCCAGCCGGACCCGCGGATTGGCGCCGACGGCGGCGAGGGACACCGCGACGATGGCCCACATGGCCGGGATGGTCGCCGCGGCCTGGCGCAGGACGTCGCCCGCGGCGATGCCGGGTTCGGCGGCGGAGGCGACCAGCCCGATGACGGTGCCGGCGATCAGCAGCGCGACGGCGGGAGCGACGAACGCGATGATCGCGTTGCTGGCCAGATACCTCGTGCGGCTCAGCGAGCCGGCGAGTACCGGCTCGACCCGGTAGTCGAGCTCCTCGGCGTAGACGCGCATGACGATCTGCACGCCGAAGACCGAGGCGATGATCCCCACCAGCTGCAGGATGGTGACCAGGAACGCGAAGATCAGCCCGGCCTGAGTGGTGGCGCCGGATCGGATCAGCCCGCCCATGGCGGGGTTGCTCGCGAAGACGTCGCCGACCGAGGTGGCCAGGAACCCGAACACCATGCCGAGGCCGGCGAACGCGATCAGCCAGGAGATCAGCGAGCCCCGGTTGATCCGCAGCGCCAGGCCCCACACGGAGGCGACCATCCCGGCGCGGGCCGGGCCCCGCCGGGGGGCGATCATGCCGAGGCCGAAGTCCCGGTGTGCGTGCAGCGCCAGCGCAATCGCGGCCGTCACGATCGTGAAGGCCAGCGCGAGCAGCAGCGGCCGGCCGTTGTTGCCGGCGGCCGGGCGGACCTGCTCGAGCCAGCCGAGCGGGGTGAGCCACACCGCCCACTCCCCCGCCTGACTGGCGTCGATGTAGCCGCGCACGATGAACGCGATCCCGAGGGTGGCGACGGCGATGCTGTTCGCGGTGCGCGCGTCGGAGCCGATCTGTGCGGCGATGCCGGCCACACCGGCGAACATCAGCCCGGAGGCGGTGAACGTCGCGGAGAGCATCAGCGAGTTCTGCCAGCCGCCGCCGCAGGCGATGGTGAGCAGCCAGGACACGACGCCGAGGGCGATCGAGGCGAGCACCGCCATCATCATGGCGACGGCGAGGCGGGTCTGGCGTCCCATCACGCCGGAGGCGAGGAGCTCTGCCTGGCCGGAGTCCTCGTCGGCGCGGCTGTTGCGGATCACGATGAAGATCGTCATGAGGGCGGCGAAGAAGGTGCCGAGGGCGCCGGCGCGCCAGGCGTTGAAGCCGTCGGCGGTCAGCAGGTCCCGGGACGGGCCGAAGATCAGGCTCAGCGCCGGGTTCGCGCCGAGGGTCGCCGACAGCTGCTGCCGGGCGTGCAGGTCGGGAAACACCCACGCGTACGCGAGGACCGACGACGCCGACAGCGCGGAGATGAGCATGATCCAGGGGGCGATGTTTCGGGCGTCCTGCTTCAGGGCGGCGCGCAGCAGCGGCTTCGCGCCGGTCAGGGTCTGGTTCATGCCGCGCCGCCGCCGGTGCCGTACTGGCTCAGGAACAGCTCCTCGAGCGACGGCGGCGCCACGGTCAGCGACGTCAGCGGGTAGCGGCCGAGTTCGGCCATCGCCGCGCTGAGCTGCTCGGCGTCGACCGCGCCGGTGAACCGGCCGTCCTTGAGCTTCGCGTCGTGGATGGACGACAGCGCGTCCAGGCTCGCGGGCGTCTCCGCGAAGACGGCGTAGATCGTGGTGCGGGTGCGGTGGCGCAGCTGGTCGAGGGTGCCGGTCTCGACGACCCTCCCGGCCCGGATGATGCTGATCCGGTCGGCGAGAGCCTCGGCCTCGGACAGGATGTGGCTGGACAGCAGCACGCTGCGGCCCCGGGCCTTCTCCTTGCCGATCTCCTCCTGGAAGATCGACTCCATCAGCGGGTCCAGCCCGGAGGTGGGCTCGTCCAGGATCAGCAGGTCGACGTCGGAGGCCAGGGCGGCGATCAGGGCGACCTTCTGCCGGTTGCCCTTGGAGTACTGCCGGCCGCGCTTGGTCGGGTCCAGCTCGAAGCGCTCGATCAGATGCTGGCGGCGGGTCTCGTCGAGGCCGCCGCGGAGCTTGCCGAGCAGGTCGATCGCCTCGCCGCCGGTCATCCCCGGCCACAGGCTGACGTCGCCGGGCACGTAGGCCAGCCGCCGGTGCAGCGCGACCACGTCCTTCCACGGGTCGCCGCCGAGCACCCGGACCCGCCCGGCGTTCGCCTTGAGCAGGCCAAGCAGCACCCGGATCGTGGTCGACTTGCCGGCGCCGTTCGGGCCGAGGAAGCCGTGCACCTCGCCCCGGGCGACGTGCAGGTCGAGGCCGTCGAGGGCCCGGAACGCCCCGAACGACTTGACCAGGCCTTCCACTTCGATGACCGCGTCGCCGCCGGACGCGGACTGCGAGGAGCTCATGGCGATGCCCTTCCCGAACAGCCGAGGTCGAATTCCACAGGTGAGGAGTTCACTCCGACGATAAATTCCACGGCCGTTGAAGTCAACACTCGATGAATAACGCCGGGTGGTTGGTAGTGTCGTCAGGCGTGGAGCCGGAAAACCGCCGCACCGCCGGTCGCCGTACGGGTGAAAGCGGCACCCGGGACGCGATCCTGGCCGCGGCGCGCGAGCAGTTCGCCGGCAAGGGCTACGACGGGGCGTCGCTGCGGGTGATCGCCGCGGCCGCGGGCGTCGACACCGGCCTGATCCGGCACTTCTACGGCAGCAAGGACGACCTTTTCGACGCCGCCCTCGAACTCCCGGACGAGATCCCCCAGCGCCTGACGCGGGCGCTCACCGGCGACCCGGACCGGCTCGGCGAACGCCTCATCGACGTCTACCTCGGCTTCTGGGAGGACCCGGCCAGCGCCGGCGCCCTGCTGGCGATCGTGCGCTCCGCCATCGCCTCCGACCACGCCGCCGACCGCCTGCAGGCGATGCTCAGCGCCCGCTTCCTCGCCGACCTCGCACCCCACCTCGGCGGGACGATCGGGCAGGCCCGCGTCGCCCTCGCCGGCGCCCACCTGCTCGGCATCGCCGTCGCCCGGTACGTCGTGCGCGCCGGCCCCATCGCCGACCTGGACCGCGCCGAGCTCATCGCCCTGTGTGCGCCCGCGATCCAGCGATACCTGACCGGCCCCAGGCCCACCTCCTAGGTTCGCGCGGCGGGCGACCTCGACGTGACCGGGCGGGAGGCGGCCGAAGCGTTCCCGGCCGGCGTCGGTGATGGTGATGGTGATGGTGATGGTGCCGAGCGATACGTGCTGACGGCGGCGGGGCGCGCCCCCCCCCGTTGCCCCCGCGCCCCGGCCGGGGGCGCCCGGGGGGGTGTCACGCGCGCGGGTTTTGGGAGGGCCCCCGGGGGGCCCCCC
>NZ_JBEZXZ010000051.1:0-48274 GCF_040638275.1 Actinoplanes sp. NPDC026623
GATGTTGTGTCCACAACGCACAGACGATCATGCGGTGGCCGTCCCAATTCCTGCGGGATCCGAGGTCACCTCACGAACGGCGGCTGCCGTACTAGGGCTCATGCATAACCATGCAAGCGGAGTCGGTTGAAGGCGTGACCGTAGTGAGCCGGTGAGCAGTCAAAGATGTGTTGGCTGCGGCGTGACATACCGGGCCTTTCTCACCGTAAGTGTGCGTGTACACCTACCGGGGTTCTTGGTAGGCGCCAACCATCATGGCTTGGCTGGCCCACCGCCGGCCACCTCGTCGAGTTGTTGGCGTAACTCGGCGGCCTCCTCGGCTCGGCCAAGACCGTCGAGCACGTCCGTCAGGGTCCGGTATGCCGAGAAGAGCTGTCCGGCGAACATTTGCGGAAACTGCCGCACGAGTGGCTCATAGAGCTCCACCGCCTCGGTGACCGCTTCCAGGGCCTGGGTGTAGTTGACCTTCACCTTCACGCACACCCACCCGTAAGCCCACAACGACATGGCGAGGTCGGGCAGGGATCCCCGCCCCGTCGGCCAAGAGCTCGGCGGGGAGATGCGCGGTTCCACTCGTACGCGGGCGCGCTTCGCGTGTTGCATACGGTCAGAAGCAGCCGACAATCGGCAAACCCCTCTTCGACCCGACGGCCTGAGCCGTACAGACCGGCCTCACTACCGGAGGAGCTATTGGGTCGTCACCGGTACTGACGCAGCTGAGCGGCTCGTACCCCGTCGCGTACCTCGGAAGGGAGGTCGACCACCGCGATCGTGACGCCGAGATCCCGCAACGCGTAGGCCGCCCACGACTTCGACGTCGGCAGAAACGGCTTGGCCGCGAGGGGATCGGCGAGACACAGATACAGCCGGGGCCTCGGTTCTATCTTCGTCGCGATCCACGTCAGCTTCAGCGTGTCGGCAAGAACCTTGTGCTTCTGCGCGACCTTCGGCGGCCCTTGGTGGGCCCAGCACTCCACCAGCACTGTGCGTTCGGCGTCAACCCCGTCGACCTCGACACGCGTGCCGTCGGCCACGTCGATACGGGTGGGCTCGAGCGCGACTCCGAGCTGAAGGCCGAGAAGATCGAGCATGACCCGTTCGGCGTCACGCTGCTCGCGAGAGTGCCCCGGGCGCGGAAACCAACGCCGGGTCACCGGTCATGGCGATCGGCTCCGGCGCGGCATCACCCTCGTGCCCCACCGGCCCATCCGTCTTCGCCGGGATCAGCGTGATGGCGTTGCCTGTCAGCTCGTTCACGAGCTTCTGATCAGGCCCCGAGTAGCGACGGACGACGCCCTCACGTTCCAGCGCCCGGCAGATCTGGTTGACCTGCTGCCTCGGATAGACCTGGGCGAGAGCGGAGAGCCGGTCATCGTCCAGCGGACGCCCACCACGGCGCAGCGCTTCCAGGATCCGATGGCGATTCGAGGCGACTGACATCCAGTAAGTATCAGTCTGGCTATGGCCAGAACCTATTTCCCCGCGCCGCGGGGCTCTCCGCCCACCGGGCACGCCCAAACGCGGTGCAGGCCGAAGCTTGCACCGCGCTTTGTCAGCGGCATGAGAGTGAGGCTTTCCGAGTAACGGCCGTTGACGTTGGGTGATGGTCTTCTTCAGGTGGTCCGGCCGTGCTCGATGTGCAGGATTACCAGGGCTGCTGCAGTGATCCGGCTGATGGTCCAGGGGCAGAGGCTGACGTTGCGGAGAGCTTTGAAGGTGGTCTTGAGCAGGGAGTTCCCGCGTTCGCCGATGGCGCGGACGGCGTTGTGGGCTCGGTTGAACTGCTGCTCGATGGTGGTGCAGGACCGGTTTTTCGGTTTCTTGAACGCGACGGTGATGGTGGCCTGTTCGCCTTCGTAGCCCAGGTCGCCGAGCACACGTAGGTCGTCGTCGGTCCACGTGGTCAGTAGCGGCAGGATTTCGCTGTGGCGGCGCAGGGCGGTGGTGTCGTGTTCGCGGCCGGGTCGCACGGGTGAGGTCCAGAGCGGCCAGCCGTCCGGTGCGGTGATGACCTGCACGTTCCCGCCGTGGTTGTCGTGCTTTCCCGACCACCAGAGATCCACTCCTGGGGTCGGTCCCGGGGTGCGGCACCGGTCAGTCTCGATCAGCGTGCCGTCGATGTTGACGTGGGCGTAGCCGGCCATTTTCGCGGCGAGCAGGACCGATGACAGTCCGGGAGCCTGGCCGGCGAGCACGGTGAGACCCTCGTGCAGGTAGGCGTATCCGGTCGACCGGCTGACCTTGTTGTCGGCGGCCAACTGGGTGATCCGGGTGCCGTCGAGCAGCCAGCGCAGCACCAGGATCGCCTGCCGGTAACAGCCCAGCGAACGGGTTCCGGTCCTGGTCGCGAGGCGTCGTCGTTCGGCGTTCAGCAGACCGGACAGGAACAACACGGTGTGGCCGGACACGGGCAGGACAGCGGTGTATGTGACACTCATGGCGGCGCAGGACCCCTTGGTGTGAAGTGTTCCGTGAGAAGTCCACTTCCTACCGGGGTTCTGCGCTTTTTCGTTGCACCACAACAGGTTTGGGCGTGTCCACACGCGATAGGAAGACCGCCACCCAGAGCGCTCAGGCCGTTACTCGGAAAGCCTCATTTAACTCGATCTTGGATCGTCGCTCGCGGCTCATAAACGACCGCCGGGTCGTTTCGGTCGCCTCGAAAAAGTGTTGCCAGGCACCTATCGGAGCCGGCGGGAAATGAGATCTCGGGTCTTGTCGGAGAGCTGCTTCGCAACGAAATCATTGAGGCGCTCGGGATCGGGTTCTACCCGGCGGGCCTCCTCGCGGTCCTCCCAGGTGTTGTAGTCCCCTGGGACACCGGCCGTGATTACGCCGATGCCGTGTGCCCGAGCGGCCTCGGCAACGTCAGCTACGTCCTCCTCAAGTTGCTCAGCCTGGTCGGTGGGCACGTGGAGAAGCACGTACGAGTGGGTAGCCGAGCGGCGGTGCGCAAGCGCTTCGTATACGGCCTGGACGTTGATCGCGTTGGCCGCCTTGATCTCGAAGGTGGCGACCTCCAGATACTTCCCGGGCACGTAGGCGAAGGTGCGTACTTCGACGCTGACGATGTCCGGGCGCGACCATGTACCGCCGGTCGCTCGCCGGCCTTGCAGCGCAGTGATCTCCACCGCGAGCGGATCTCGACGGTGGTCCTTGGCCCAGTCAGTCGCGATGACCCGCCGCATTGGATCATAGAGGGCGAGTTCGTTCTTGATTACCGCCTCGACCGTGGCGGCCGTCGTCGCCGGATCAGCG
This sequence comes from Actinoplanes sp. NPDC026623, assembly GCF_040638275.1. Lineage (NCBI taxonomy): Bacteria > Bacillati > Actinomycetota > Actinomycetes > Micromonosporales > Micromonosporaceae > Actinoplanes > Actinoplanes sp. NPDC026623. The sequence goes on from NZ_JBEZXZ010000051.1 coordinate 3,259, forward strand.
TTGGCTTCAACCACGACGGCGACGGTTCGTTCCTCGGCTGGCTGCTCCGCCGGGACACGCCGCACCACGCCGCCGCGGCCGCGGCCTCGCACGATCAAGGCGAGATCCACGAGTGCGTCGCGGGCCTGAAAATATCGATCAGTGTCCCAGCCAAGCTTCTTCTGCAGGATCGGATTGCTCATAGACGTCCCGTCTGCCGGGATCGCCATGAATAACGCCTGCTGATCGCCATGAAGCGTGGTGGGATCCACTGTCATGGCGTGATGGTACAAGCGCCGCTGAGGCGGCGTGTATAGCTCCGACGCTGGCCAGCGACGATCGGTTTGGCCTTGCCGGTACCGTCAGGAGCCGTGATCACGCAGTACTTTCCACCGGCGGTCGGGCACCTGACCGAAGCCGGTCGTGCGAGCAACGAACTCGTCGCGGCGTGGAACGGACTTCTGGATGCGGGCTTGTTCGACACCGGCGTCATCACGGATTCGGACGAGGGCGGCAGCGGCGCAGGCACGATCGTCGCCTATGCCGACTTTCCCAGCGGCGCACGCGAGCAGCTCACCGCGGTCTTCCGGCGCTACGTCGATGAGCTGTGGGCCTGTCTCGATGCGCTCGTCACCGAATCAGTAGCAATCTTCACCATCCACCATCGTCTCCGATCACCCAGCAGCCCCCGTTTCTTCCCTGTGGCCGACTCGGAGGAAGGGTTCGGCGCCCTGCTGGAGCAGGCATGTCTGGACGGTGTGCTGGAACCCCAGTTCTCCCTGATCCGTGCCTCTCAACCCTTTCGCCGCGAGCCGGAAGACCTACATCTCGATGAGCTCCGCGCCGGCTTGAGATACCTCGTCGGCTGGTCGAACGGGCTCGACCAGGGGTCGCTCGTCGGCGCGTGGGCCACGGCCGTCGATCCCGAGATCTACGTCGAACCACCCTCCAGCGCTGTCTTCGTTCACCCGAGCCCGCCGGGTGAACTCGTCGACGAGCGGGTCGTGGCCAGGTATGCGATCGACGGCATGCCGCCGGGCGCCACGCTGTCGGGACGCGCCGGAACCTATATCGACGTCGCGTTCCCGGATGGATTTCTGCCTGCCGGACCTGAGGACACGCTCAACGAGCGGCTACGCCGTACCACTCACGCGGTGCGGACCTTCGCCGTCGCATTCGCCAACATCGTCAAGGGAACACCGGGTTCCAAACGGTTACCACACAGTGCCAGCACGACACCGGACACGACGTGGATCGAGGCACACCGTTCATTGCGGCGCTGGAGTGCGGACGAGTTGCAGGCCGTGGCGGACTCCGAACTCGGTCTGGCCGTTGTCCGGGACGCGGAAGCCCTCACCTTGATCATTGCCACACCGCAGGGAACCTTCGAGCGGATCATCCCGGATGCGAGTCCGCTACCTCAGCGCGCACCTCGCGGTACCGCGGCAGAGTGAACCGATAAACCACGCCACGCGGTGGGAGGTTCTCATGACGCCGGGACTGTTCAAGCAATGCGGGTGCCGCGACGCCGGCACCCGGCGACGGCTGCGCACGCGTTGTCCCCGTATCGGCGAGCGCGGGCACGGCACCTGGTACTACCGCTGCTACATCGGAGATCTGCTCGACAAGCCGGTCCAGGTTAGTCACGGCGGCTACCGCACCCAGGGCGAGGCCCGGCAGGCCCGCACCGCACATTGCAGGCCGAGTCCCGGAAGCAGTACGCCGGGCACACCTGGACCATCGCCCGGTGGCTGATCTACTGGCTGACCACCCGCACCTCGATCAGGCCGACCACCCACGCCATTTACACCCGCCACGTCCGCCAGTTCCTGATCCCCGCGATCGGACACCTGCGCCTGACGGAACTCACCAGCCGGCACCTGACGGCGATGTTCGCCGAGCTCGCCGCCGGCACCACCCCCCCCGCCGGGCTGCCCCGCTCGCCGGCCACCCTGCAACGCATCCGGGCAACCCTGCGCGCCGCCTACAACGCCGCGATCTTAGAAGGCATGATCACCGATAATCCGGCCCGTCGGGTCGAGATGCCCGCCGGCGCGACCCCCAGGCGGTGGTCTGGACCGAAGGGGCGCGTCGAGGACTGGCACACCGACGGTGTCCGCCCCGGCGTCGCGGTCTGGACCCCGGCGCAGCTGACCGAGTTCCTCGAGTTCGCCCCCGACGATCCGCTCTACCCGCTGTGGTGGCTCATCGCCCTACACGGCCTACGCCGCGGTGAGGCCGCCGGGCTGCGCTGGTACGACGTCGACCTCGACGCCCGGCAGCTGACCATCACCAACCAGCGCACCACCGTCGGCTACCAGGTCATCGAAGGCCCACCCAAATCCGCGGCCAGCCGCCGCACCATCGCGCTGGACCAGCGCACCGTCACCGTGCTGCGCGCGCACCTGCGCCACCGACGCGCCCAGTACCTGCTCACCGGCCGGACCTGGCGGGCCTCCGGATACGTGTTCACCCGCTCGGACGGACGGTCTGCCGTTCCACCCGAACTACTTCACGAAACGCCTTCGCTTACTGACCGACCTGTGCGGCCTGCCCCCGGTCCGGCTGCACGACCTGCGCCACGGGGCGGCCAGCCTCGCGCACACCGCCGGCACCAACCTCAAGACCGTCCAGGACCAGCTCGAGCACGCCAGCATCGTGCTGACCGCCGACACCTACACCAGCGTGCTGCCCGCCGCCCAGCACAAGGCCGCCGAAGCCACCGCCCGACTCATCCTCACCACCGCCCGCAACGCCCGCGCAAAGATGACCGCCAAGAACCGGCGCCGCCGGCCCGGACCGCGCCGAGGCCCACCCAGACGTCCACCACACCACCCCGCGCTAACACCCCGACCGGCGTCGAAACCGCAGGTCATCCATGAAGGAGCAGGGCCGGTCAAGTGCTCCGTGGCTGGATGGCTTGTGCTCTTTGCCCTGGTTCCGGGCTGTAGAAGCCCGTGCGGGGGTAGGGCTGCGGGAGTGAAACTCCGCTGGCCGAGTTGAATGCGGTGAGGGGCGCCGCAGGCGCCGGTTGTCGTGGTGGCCGCGTTCACCGTGGTTCCGGGATATCAGTTCCGGAGGGCAGGCCAAGGGCTCGGCTGCCGGTCATCCATCCGCCCGCCAGTTGTTCCGGGGGCATGGTGATCTACGGCCGTGGCCGGGTGGGATCAATCAGAGTCGCGACCACGCCGCCGGTGGGCGGGGGTCAGACCTGCGCACGATCTCGCATCCGGTCACGTTCGAGCCTGCTCACGCCGCAGCCTTGACCTGCGGGGCGAGGGCGCGGATGTGCCCGTCACGCAGGCCGTAGTAGACCAGGGTGAGCAGCTTACGGGCCACCGCGACGGTGGCAACGTTCCGGCCTCGGCGTTCAGCGATTCGGGCCCGGTTGCATATCAGCCAGCCGGCCGTGGCGGGGATCTTCTGCGCGGCTTCGATCGCGGCCCACCGGACCAGACCACTGCCCTGCTTGGTGATCGGCCCGCGCCGCACGGTGGTGTCGGACTCGCGGTGTTTCGGAGTCAGCCCGGCCCACGACACCAGATGAGCGGCGTCGTGGAAACGGCCGGCTTCGCCGATCTCCGCGACGAACACCCCGGCCAGCACCGGGCCGACCCCGGGCACCGCCTGGACCGCGAGATATCCCCGGTCGTGGCAGAGCCGGGCCCGCAGCTGCCCGGACACGACATCGATTTCGAACCCGAACGCGTCGATCAACCGCAGATACGCGTGCACCCGCGCCCGGTACGGGCCGTCCAGCCCGGCCGCCTCGAGCAGTTGCCGGCCACCGACACCGAACAGATCGCTGACCTGGATGTGCAGACCTTGCTTGGCCAGCACCGCGTGCACACCGGCTTTGAGCCCGGACCTCAACGCGACCAGCTTGGCTCGGTGCCGAACCAGCTCCCGTAGGTCCCGCACCGCCGGCGGCGCGACATAGGCCTCCGGGAGCCGGTTCATCCGCAGCAGATCCGCCAAATCGGCGGCGTCACACTGATCGTTCTTCACCCGCCGATACGCGAATCCCTTCACCCCGAGCGGGTGAGCCAGATGCACCCGGGCACCGGCGTCCTGCAACACGTCGACGGCCCAGTACCAGCCGTAGGTGGCCTCCAGGACCACCTCCGGGTGTTCCCCGGCCTTGCCGATCTCCGCCACCAACCGCAGCGGATCGTTATCGATCCGCACACACCCGAGCTGGTCACCGGCCTCGGACAGACGCACGATCACCGACCGGCGCCGGTGCAGATCGATACCCACGACCTGCCTACCGTCGTACTCTTCCTGCATGGCGGGGCCTCCTTCACCGTGAGGATTAGTGAGCACCCCGAGCATCTCGCCGGGAGTCACGAGGAGCGAGGCCCTGCTCCTTCATGCCATCAGAGAGCTGTGACGAAGCAACGCGACACCCAAATGCACCCGAAACGGTCCAAGCGACAACGAGTGACCAACAAGCGACCAGCCTCCACAACGGACAATCACGTCCGGGGAAACCGCAGGTCACCCCGTCGAACGGATCTGGGTCGCGCTGAAACGACAACTCGCGAACACCTTCACCGCGTCCATCACCGACCGGATGCCCTAAACACATGCGTTCTTCCAACACCGCACCAACGCCCAGAACCTAACCACCGCGGCACCCTGGACCTCGCCCTGGCTACCCGAGGTTACGGGAAGGAACTCTGGCCAAGGGCTTACGCTACTTGACTGCCGCCTTCAACAGGATTTGCACCTTCGCGGGAAATTGCGGATCATCTACCATTACCGAACAATGCACGGAGCCATGAATTCCGATGAACTGAAGTCGGACGTGCTCGTTCGGGTCATGCAAAACTAACCACCCCGACGGACATGACAATGATGCTTCGAAAAGCAGTTCGGGCAACGTCGCATTGGGTACCGACTTCCATACCTCACACTCGACAGGGCCATCAACACCGGCCTGCACTCCAAAGATGAGGGAATTGCCCTCTATATGCCAGTTACTTGTTTCTGGGTCCCAGTCCGAGACATCGTCGTCACTTCTCGCATCTCGCAAGATTATAGATCCGTGTTCGACCTTCGCCAGAAATGCAACTACGGGGCCACTGGCTACCATTCCTTTTTGCTCCTCTCTTGTGAAAGCTGCGAGACGACACCACCCTGCCGTCTGGCGCAGGGTAGGCAGTGAGGATACGCCGTCTGAGGGCTCCCGATATCAACGAGACTCGTCGGTGGCTGGTGATCTGGGATCCAATCCCCGTCCTTGGTGCCAGGGGTGGTGGCCGGGCAGGTATGGCAACCGTGATTGTTTCCTGCTTCGTTGACCAACTCTCGAACACCCGGCGCTTCGATGTCGCCCCTCACTAGGGCTACTCCCGTACGGGCGTTTGGGCCAGCACCCAACGTAAGGTCAGCCTTCTGGCATGCCGTTGCGTTGTGAACAAGAATCGGCGTTCTGCCAGCGAGTACATAGTACGTGTGGAGTACGTCAACCTCGAGGTTGTATACGGTGACTGTTTCCTGGTAGCTGTAGTCGGCGCTGTCCAGGGTGACGTGGCGTCCGTCCGGAGTTAGCAGGTGCGCGCCGGGGATGAGCGTGTCTGCGCGGGTCCAGGACCGTGTGTCGTCGTTCCAGACGGGGTGGCCGTCGGTAGCCGTGACGTGTGCGTCGGCCGTTCCGTCGTTGTCTACGTCGAGGCCCAAATCGATGAGCGCCTTGGCGCCGTCGCCCTTGATGAGGGCCACGACCGGGAACGTTCCCGCCTCGCCCGTCTCGGGGTCTGCGGAGACAACCTGATCGTCGAGGGTGACGTCTTCGATTGGCTTGCGATTACCGTTCGTAAGAAGGACCAACGTGCCTGGGGCGAAGCTGTTGGGGCAGCCCTTCGTTTTGACGCCGCCGACGATGGTTGCCGCGTCGAGTCCTGCGAGGGCAGCATGTCCGACCCCGCCGGCGACGTCGCCTTCCTTGTAGTCGTTGTAGATGGCTTGGCCTTGGCCGACAAGGTCAATGACGGCAAGGGGCCTGGCGAGTGCGCCTTCGACAGCTCCGACCGCAAGTGATTCGGCGAAGTCGGTGCCGCTGTGGATGTCGCCGTTGAGGGCGTCGGTGGTTGCTTTTCCGGCGGCTCCGGCAGCGGCCATGCAGACGAGGGCGCCGCCGCCGATGGTGGCGCCGGTGCATACGGAATAGGCGGCGACGCCGACGGCGACCCCGGCGATGGTGTTCTTGTTCTCGACTACCCAGTCCCAGCCGCGACTGTAGAAGGGCTTGTGTTTGGTCGGCTGGGCGGTGGAGCCGTTGTTGCCCTTGGTGCATCCGTTGCCGTTACTACCGCCGGTGTTGCCGCCACCGCCGGTGTTGCCGCCACCGCCGGTGTCGCCGCCACCTGTATTGCCGCCACCGCCGGTGTTGCCGCCGTTGCCGGTGCCGCCGGTGTCGCTGGTTCCGGGGCCGTTGTAGCCGGGGCGTTCGTCCGGGGGCAGCATCAGCCCGGTGGGGTCGGCGTAGGAGATCGGGTTGTTGGCGGCGTAGGCGTAGCCGGACAGCTGTTGCGGGTCGCCGGGTTCGAGGACCGGGTCGAGGCTGATGAACATGCCAGTGCTGGCGTCGTAGGAACGGGCCCCGATGTTGACGAAGCCGGTGGTGTCGTCGGCGGGCTTGTTGAGGAAGGTGCGGTTGTCGTGCCAGTCGGCGCTGGCGCCGCGGGTTTCACCGAAGGGGGTGAAGGCACGCCAGGTGGGGTTCTGGGCGGTGTAGTCGAGGACGAGCTCGACGGTGCCGTGCGGGTCGGCGATGTCGAAGCCGTAGGCGTTGCCGCTGCCGGTGCGGTGCGCGCTGCCGCCGCCGGGAAGGCTGTAGTAGCGGACGCCGGTGACGGTGCTGGTGGCGGTCTTGAGCTTCAGTTGGCCGTCGGGCAGGTACAGCGTCCAGGTGTCGGGGTCGTGCTGGGACAGCAGTTGCCCGTCTGCGCCGTAGGTGTAGGCGCTGGTGCCCTTGGTGGTGGACGCGACGGAGGCGAGTTCGCCGGTGTCGGTCCAGTTCAGGCTCTGGTCGCCGAACTCGGTGCCGGTGCGGGTCTTGAGGTTGCCGAGGCTGTCGTAGCCGTAGCCGGTGGCGGTGGTGGTGGTCAGGGTCCCGCCGCCGGTTTGCGGGGTGACGGTGGTCGTGGTCGCCGAGCTGAGGATCAGTGGTCGGTCGGTGTCGGTGTGGGTGTAGTCGGTGCTGGCCTCGGCGTCGATGTCGGTGACGGCATGCTGGGTCTGGTTGGTGCGCCGGCCGATCGCGTCGTAGGTCCAGGTCGTCCAGTAGGCGGCCTTCGCGTCGAGCGGATCCCCGACCGTCGTGTGGCTGTCTTTGGTGGGTGTGGCCGCACAGGCGTCGATGGCGGTCCAGGCCGCGGCGAGTCGCTGCACACGGTCGTATTGGTAGCAGCGGGTTTCGCCGGTATCGGTGGCACCGAGGCGGGTCTGGGTTTCGGAGGCGATGTTGCCCAGGACGTCGTAGTCGTAGGTCTTGGTTTCGATGTTTCGTTGGGTGGCGGTGGAGGCCCGCTGCACGGCGCGCTTGATGACGCGGTCGGTGTGGTCGTCGTAGGTGTTGGTGATGTAGGCGACGTTGCTTCCGGAGCCGATGGTGGCCTGCTCGACGCGTCCGTAGGCGTCGTAGGAGGTTTCGTTCTCCAGGCCGGTCAGGGCGGCGGGCAGGTCGAGGAATCCGTTGTAGGTGCTGGTGAGGGTCTGTGACGGCAGTCCTGCTGCGGGGATGGCGGGGTAGGTGTCGCGGATCTTGAGGCCGGTGAGGGAGCCGTAGGTGTGGCTGTAGGTGTAGGTGCCGGCCAGTGCCCCTTCGGCGGCGGGGATGGTGGCGGTCTCCCCCAGAGATTCACCGAAGATGTTGAATCCGGTCGACTCGTTGACGTACGCGGAACCGCTCACCCCGGCGACGTAGGTGGTGCTCTTGGCGAGTTTGCCGATGCCGTAGGTGAGGGTGGCGCTGTCGTAGTCCCAGTGCGCCGTCTTCGTCGCGTCGCTGCGGTCAGCGAACGGGGCGGACCACTGATCGGTCTTGCGGTTGATCGCGTCATACGCGTACGAGATGGTGTGGCCGGCCTTGTCGGTGGTCTCGGTGACGTTGCCGACGCTGTCGTAGGCGCTGGTGCTGTCACCGGCGACAGGGTCGGTCTTAGCGACCGTCTGCCCGATCAGGTCGTAGGTGTTGGTCCAGGTGTTGCCGGCGTTGTCGGTGACGGTGTCCTGCAGGCCGTGTCCGTCGAATCCATACTTGGTCTTGGTGACCGTGCCGCCACTGACCGTGTAGGTGCCGGTGAACGTGTTCCCCGGGGCGGTTACGGCCGGGACGCCGGTGTACTGCTGCAGCTCGGTGGTGCGTCCGATCGGGTCGGTGACGGTGGCCTGGATGATGCCGCCTGCAGAGGCAGCCGGGAAGGCTTTGGTGTGATCGCCGGCCTGGGCGGGGAAGGTGGTGACGCGGTCGCCGTTGTACACGGTGTGGGTGGTGGAGACGACCACACCGTTGTTGGTCGATTCGTCGGCGATGACCCGGCCGAGGCCGTCGTAGAAGTAGGTGTCACCGCTGGGCACGGCGGCCTGCAGGGAGCTCGCCGTGACGATTGTCGTGTTGGGGGTGGTGGTGTTGTCCCACCACCTGTTGTTGCGGGCCTGCACCCAGCCGCGGGAGTCGTAGAAGGTATCGGTGACGACCCGTCCGCCCTGCGGGGTCGGGGTCTGGGTCTGCCGTGGCCGCATAAGGGAGTCGTAGAGCAGGGTGGACACGATGAACCCGCCGGTGGAGTTCATCTTCCTCGTGGTTACCGAGGTGACGCCGGTCTGCGACACGTCGTACAGGAAACTGGAGTTGGGTGTCGCCGTGATCGCGCGCGAATCGGTCCAGACTCCGGTGAGCCGGCCCACGGTGTCGTACTCGACGGTGGCGGTTCTTTGGTTGGCGTCGGTGCTCGTCCGCACCAGACCGCGGGCCGGGTCCAGGGTTTGGGTAGCGGACTGGGTGAGCGGGTTGGTGACCTTGACGGCGGTGACCAGGCCGTACGCGTCGTCGGTGTAGGCGGTCGTGGTGGTGTGCAGGTTGCCGTCGGTGGCGGAGGTGATCCGCCCGTAGCTGTCCGTGGTGGTTTTGCCCTGCAGTGCCCACACGAACGCACCGGCCTTGTAGCCGGTGGCCTGCTCGATCATGGTGGACCGGCCGATGGTGGGGACCGTCGTCAGTGACGTGGCGCCGTCGTAGTAGGTGCGGTTGGCCGCCTTGACCTGGTCGGGCCGGTTGACGTTGGCCGGCGCGGCGAGGTTGTTGCCGGAGGCGGGCAGGGTGGTGGGGTTGCCGGCGGTGTAGCCGGAGCAGGCTACCGAGTCGGTTTCGGTGAGGTTGGCCAGCCCGACGAGGTTCTTGGCGGTGTTGACCGGTGCGTAGCCGGTCACCGTGCACGAGTCGTAGGCCGCGTTGGCCGGGACGGTGTGCATGTAGGTGGCCTTGGCCAGGCCGAAGGTGTTGCTGGTGGTCGAGTCGTCGTAGCTGGTCTCGTTCGCCGTGATCCGCCAGCTGGTGGTGGAGCCTGAGGTGATCCGCTGCCGGGTCCAGGTCTTGGCCGGGGCGACGACCTTGGCCTCCAGATCGGGCAGCCCAGTACGGGGGCGGCTGGCCACGGGGGCGGACACCCAGTACGAGGAGATGGTGCTGGAGTCGATGACTCCGGCGTCGCCCTGGTAGGTGGTGTCCTCCAGGACCTTGCCTTGCAGCTCGTCGAGGTCTTCGTGCTCGCCACCCTGGGAATCGGGGACGGTCACGACCGCGGTCGAGTTGTTCTTGCTCATTCCCTGGTAGTAGCGGGTGAGGTGCTTGGTCTTCGGGTCGTTGACGCCGTCGCCGTCGGTCGTGGTGACGGTTGCGTAGCCGTGGAACTGCCCGTAGCTGCGGTACTTCTTCTTGACGACCTCGTTGACGTCGTAGTGCCAGGCCAGGGCGCCGTAGCCGTAGGAGGAGACCTTCGCGACGGCGCCGCCGGTGGCGTCGTACTCGGCCACCCGGGTGACTGCGTACCGGTTGAACCAGTCGTTGACGGTGGCAGAGCCGCCGGGGGTCCACCGGACCGGGAAACACGACTTGATGTTGGTGGCCGGGGTGGGTTTGTTCGAGGTCGTACACGGGTTGGTCAGCCCGTAGTCGATGCCGATCACTTCGCCGGACTCGGTGGTGATCGCGCTGATCCGGTTGCGGTACAGCAGCGGCAGCACCACGGTGGTGGTGTCGACCCGGTTCTGCAGGGCCGTCGCGGTGAATCCGATGCTCGGCATCGTGATCGCGCTGGTGGAGCGCCCGGCACGCTGGTCGGAGCCGGTGCGGGTGATCTTCGACAGCCACAGCGTGGGTGCGGCGGTGTCCCCGGTCCTGGCCGACGGAATGGTCTCGGTCAGCACATGGCTGTCGACCGTCTGGTAGCCGGGGGTGGCGGCGGTGGTGTTGTACTGCTGCGTCGTGATCGACGTAAGCCGCACGGTGGAGAAGAACGCCGGGCCTTGGGCGGTGCATTTGGCGCCGGAGTCGCAGATCAGGTCGAACGGCACGTCCGGGAAGTTCGAGGCCGTGCTGGCGGTCAGCGAGGTGCAGGTGCCGGTGAAGCACCGCGGCCCGGTCGCGAAGAGCACCTTGTTCGGGACCAGGCCGTACGCCTGCCCGGCAACGAACCCGTAGTTGATTTCCCTCAGGTAGGTGTCCCGGACGTACGACGCCATGGTCGCGCCGAGGTTCTGCCCGTAGTAGTTGGTGTGCTTGCCGTAGTAGTACGACATCGCGTTGCCGCGCACGTCGGTGACGTAGTCGAGGTTCCACCGAAGACCCATGGAACACACCGATCCGGCCCAGGTCGCCGCGCTGCGGTGGTAGCAGGGGTCGGCGGAGTGGGCGGAGAACACCGGGACGGTCTGCACCGAGTTGGTCACCGTCTTCCCGCTGGCCCAGCCGGGTAGGTGGTTGAGGCCGAAGGAGTAGGTGCTGCCGTCGCGGGTGACGACCTTCCAGTAGTCGTTGTCGTAGGTGCCGTTGGCCAGCGACGAGTCGGTCGTCCGCGTGATCACCGCGCCGCTGTCGTTGCGCTCCCGCCACTTGCCGGTCGCGGCATCCTGCACGAGCTCGGCGCTGCCGCCGTTGAGCGACATGGTCACGATCGGCCCGTCGTAGCACAGGTCCGAGGTCTTGGACGGCGCGGGGGAGCCACCCGGGTCGTCGCTGCAACTGGCGTAGGTCCACTCGATGTAGGAGGACGGGGTGGACCAGCCGTCGCCGGCCCAGCCGGCCTGCGCCTGCGAGGAGGAGGTCTTGCCGTCGACGCTGGCCGAGTCATAACTCAGCGACAGGTCCGGCTGCAGCTGTGTGCGCGCGGGCGGGACTGCGATCGGGTACGAGTAGTTGAACGACCCGGACGAGCCGCCCTGCGTCCAGCTACCCGTCGGTGACAGGCTGGTGGCCTGATAGGAGCCGCCGGGGGCGCCGCCGTCTGCGGACGACGTCGCCGCGGACGCCATGGTGGCGGCGGTGGCGGTGTCGGAGGTCGACAGCGCCAAGACCTGGCTGGTCGCTGCGGTCAGCGCGACGGTTCCGGTGACGGTGCTCTTGGCGGTGTTGTTCTTCGACACCACGCCGGTCTGCTGCTGGCAGGCCGGCACGGTCGGAGTGGTGAGCGCACACGCCGGCAGGGTCACCAGGTGAAGCCGGGAGCCGAAGTTGCCGCCCTCGGCGTTGACGAAGCCGCTGTAGTCGACGGTCACCGCAGCCCTGCGACTGGTCTTCGCCTTCAGGGTGAAGATCGTGCCGTGGATCCCGGCCTTGGCTGCGACGTCGTGCGCGACGGTAGCGACCGAGACCGACCCGGTGCCGGTCTTTCCGACGGCCTGCACGCTGATCGGGGTGCCGGTCGCCTTGGTCGCGGCTCCGGACGAGGAGCTACCCGTCGGCACCGGCGGCGTGACGTCTACGACTTTCGCCGCCGGCCACGTCTGGCGGTCGGCCTTGTACGGGGTCGCCGCCGCGTCGCTCAACGCGTGGCGTTTGGCAGCCAGCGCGTGCACGTTCTTGGCCGCCTTCACCGCCGTGACCTTCGGCGGCGTCAGATCGACGTCACCGGTCACCGGCCGGGCGGACCCCTCCCCCGCCGATGCGAGCAACAGCGCCGTGACCACGGCGCCAACGAACGACATCCGGTGCAGGCTGCCACCCACCACATGTGACATCGCACCCCGACGTGACCTCATCACACACACCCCGCGACTATCCGTAGGCCCCCACGGATCGCCGCAGAGCCCAGGCCGTTTGGATCAGAACCTCGAAGAAAGAAAGAAGAAGCAGCATTCCGGCCGGCCGGGACTACCCGGCCGGCCGAACCGAATCACCAGGTCAGCTGCTGGCGCGTCTGCTCGATCAGCGCCGTCCCCGCGGAGTTACTCAGGTGCGCGAGGGCTACACCGATCCCATTGATCACCCGCACGTCAGCGACAGCGTCCGCATTGACGTCGACAGCCTGGACCGTGCAGACCGCGGAAATCGACAGCGTCGACGAAACCTGCACCGACGAACCGACCGTCATAACCGCCGATCCGTCGTCGTTGTCCTGGTAAGTCAGCTCGCTCCACCGCCACACTCCGGCGATGCCTGGCCGCCACAAGAACAGCTCCAGGCCGTTGGCGGTCTGCGCTGACGCGATCCGCCACTCCGACCAACTCGTGCCGGCCACCGGTGGGGTGAGCAGGTCCGTCGAGTCGGCCGCGGCGTGCAGGATCTGACCCATCTGATAGCCGGCGGCGCTGACCCCGTCGCTGGGGATGACCTCGAGTACCGGGCCGACCGCGGAGGTGGCGATACCGATCAGGTCCGGCACCACTCCGGCGGCGACCGACGCGTCAGCCGGGTGGCCGACCATGTTGCCGCCGTTGACCACCCTGGTCGGGACGCCGAGCTCGATATCCGGATTCGTAATGTTGTCGCTGGTGAACTTGTTCACGTCTTCCGGATCGTCTGGCAGCAGTGTCCCGTCGGCGTTGCCCGGGATGATGACTCCCGTCCCGGCCTCGGTTGAGGAGCCGTCGCTGTTGGTCACCGCCTGCGGGTAATAGACCAGGACGTCCTGGACCGACGCACCGCGGAAGTGCCCGACCAACGCCTGACTTCCCGCGAAGTCCGCCGAGGTGCCGACGGTGGTCAGGCCGTTGCCGTTGGTACCCACATTCTTCGCGCTGGTCGCGAGCACCCCGGCGGAGCCGGTCCCGACGGCGGTCCACAGGCCTGTCTTCGGCGTACCGGTGGCGGTCCCGACGACCGTCATGTCCGGGATCCCGTCGGTGCTCAGGTCGCCGTCAGCCGCCACCGCAGGCGCCGCCGCGGGGAACGAGGAGTCGTTAGGGTACGTGCTCACGTTTCCGCCGGCGGACACCGCAGTGACCTTCAGGGAATTCTGGACACGTGTCGGGGTGACGGCGATGGTCACGGCGCCACTGCTGTCCGCCCTCGCCGGCTGCTGCGCCACCCCGTTGAGCAACACCTGATAGGTCACGCCGGTGCCGGCCACATCGAAGTGCGCGACCTGTCCGATCGTGTGGTCGGTCTCGACCGCGGTGACTTCGGTCTGGCCCGGACGACTGGCATCGAAGCTGAACGAACAGGACGAGCCCAGGGCACTTTCCGCAATGCCGTCCCACACCCGAGCCCGCCACGTGAAGACCTGCTGGACGCCCGCCGCAGCGTTTTCCAGAGTCGCCTTCGGCACAGTCACGACGGCCTGGGTGTACTTACCGAGCGTGGAGCTGTAATGCGAAGGGATGTAAGTATCCGAGGTTCTGCCGTCGTTGCTCTGCCAGAACCGGGTGCCGTTCTTGTACATCTCGAACCCGACGCCCACGTTCTGGTGATCCACGTCCGACGGAACCACCTGCAACTTCACGTTCGCGTCACCGACGATCGCGCCGCCGGCACAGGCAGTTGCGGGCGACGTCGTCATACTCGACGCCGGCGGCGCCACCGGGGTGTGGTTGTAGAGCGTGGTCAACGATCCGTAGTCACCCGAGGTGTTGACCTTCGGGGAGAACTTCTTCCAGCTGTCCCTGTCCGACTCATCCGCGTACAGCCCGACGGTCACACTGGAAGCCTTGTCCGTCTTGACCACAGTGTTGATCAACGCCGTCGTGTCGAAACTGAGGTTGCCCGAAGGACAGCTGGCGCTGTTCCCCTTCGCAGCGGACACCGAATCGACGAAACTGCCCTTGGCCGGCTGGTTGTTCCACGTGGTCGAGGAGCTGATCGCCTTGGTGCGGTACAGGTTGACCGCCGTCTTCGTGCAGGAGCCCGACCACGTCTCGGCGAGCTGCAGCTCCGAGCTGGAGATCGTCGCACCGTTCAGCGTGGAATACGGCACCGACAACGTGACGAACGACCGCGCCTTGAAGTACGGCGAAAGCCAACCCTCGTAGCCGACCTTAAGCTCGCTGGCCTTCCAATAGCTGGTGGTCGGGTAGTTCGACGCCACGTGCGTCCATGACGTCGATGAACCCGAGGCGGACTTCTTCGGCGCTGTAAAGCCGGGATCGATGTAGAGCGGATACACCGTGTCCACCGAGGTCAGCAGAGCGCTGTCCGGCACGAGCGTCAGGCTCACGTCATCCACCGTGACCTGCACGGGGGCGACCCGTGCGTCAACGCCCGCGCTCCTGGCCGTCGAGGTGGCGGGCTCGCCGCTCGAAGCGTCCACGAGCCTGCCGGTGGAGTCCGTGCTGGTCGCCCGCCCAGCCGAGACGCCGGAATCCCACATCGTCGGAGCCGGCGCCGACACAATGAGCGTCCCGCTGCTGTTACGACCCTCAAGGTTGCCGGCCGCGTCCGCACTGAGCTGAAGGTTCTTCGTCTGCGTCCCCCACCGCAACGATCGCAGCTGCGGATTCGCCGCCGCCTTGGCGCTATGCACCACGAAGACCTCGGTGAACGAGCCGTACTCGTCACCCGTGACAGTGAGATCGATCCCGGGCCAGATGTTGGCGTAGGTGGCCGTGGCCCCACTGATCGTCGGGTTCGGCAGCGACATCGGCAGCGACGTCGGCGGCGGCATCAGCAGCGACAAGGCCAGCGACGACTCCCCCGAGTACATCGTCACCAACGGCCCGCTACCACCACCGGAAAGCCGCAGACCACCAGGGATCACCGCCGGCGACCACGAGCCGTCCGCATTCGGCCGTAGCTCCGGGTTCAGCGACCGCCATTGTCCGGCGACGTTCTTGCGCACCGGCGCCAGCGCCTGCGTCAACGCCAACTGGCCGTTCGGACGCGCCTCCAGCGAATCGGTCTCGGTAGTGTAGGCCGCAACCTCCACGGGTTTACCGGTCGCGGCGGCCTCCCGCAAGGCCCCCTCGACCGTGCCGGCGTCGTCGTCACCGGACACCTTCGACGCGACGGCCGCCGGATCGGAGGTCGGGACCGCAGCGGAAGCACTACTCGCCGGCACCACCAGTACCGATGTCAGCAGCGCCACCTCAGCCAGCACCGAAAGTCGGCGTAGCCGCCGTCTGCGGTTGGGGCCACTGTGCGCCCCAAAGCGACGTCCAGGCACAACAGGAGACACACCCATCACCCCGCGTAAGTTGATCAACGGGCGGAGACTATACGGAGCGACGGCGCTAGAACAATAGCGATAGATTTATACCTTCACATGCATCACATCGATCGGTCCGAAGCGATGCTTGCACTCCATTAATGTCTACCTTGGACTTCATGCCTGCGCGATCTAGCCCGATATGAACCTCTGCGACGTCCCGGTCTAACTCTCACCGACTTGAAGTCGAGGGCTGCAAGATCTACAACCGCGAGACGAAACCGGCTAGGCTGCCCGCACTCGATCATGGGGGTTCGGTGCACACACCATCACGTCACCGCCGTACGCGCACGGCGCTGACCGCTGCCATCGCCGGATCACTGCTTCTCGGTGCGTCGTCCCCGGCAGTAGCCGTCACGTCCACACCGGATCTCGCCCCACCGGTTATCAGCAACACCGGGATCACGGACGGCCAGCTCGCTCGTACCGTGTTCAGCTTCTATCCGACGGTG
This sequence comes from Actinoplanes sp. NPDC026623, assembly GCF_040638275.1. Lineage (NCBI taxonomy): Bacteria > Bacillati > Actinomycetota > Actinomycetes > Micromonosporales > Micromonosporaceae > Actinoplanes > Actinoplanes sp. NPDC026623. The sequence goes on from NZ_JBEZXZ010000051.1 coordinate 19,334, forward strand.
ACCGACGACGTCGGCGTCGTGAGACTGGAAGCGCTTCTCAACGGCGACCCGACCGCTGGTACATGCGCGATCACGACCGTGACCCGGCCCTTCTGCCGGGTCTTCCTCAGCGGGCTGGCCAATGACATTGACGCGACCGTCACCGTACGGGCCTACGACGCCGCGGAAAATCACGCCGAGGCGACCACCCAGATCCACGTAGACAACGTGGCACCCGCCCTGGTCTTCACGCCACCGCCAGAGTCGTCGATGCGCAGCGGCTCCGTGACCATCACGCTGCATGACGTGCCGGCCGACGTCAAGGCAGTCCAGGTCGTCAGTGTCCCCGGCGACCTCTTGGCCAGACTCACTGGCGCGCCATGGGAATACACCTGGCAGGCAGCCGAGGGCGTCAGCAGCCCGTGCTTCACGATCTGGGACCTGGCCGGCAACTCCCGCCAGCTGTGTACCCACTACACCGTGGACGACACCGGCCCGACGGCCACCATCACGCCCGGCAACCGGGCGCTGGTGCGCGGCACGCGATTCACCACCACCGTCAAAGCATCGGATCCCTCCGGGATCGCACGGTCCTACCTCGCCGGCGCGGACGGCGCAGGCACGACGGGCTCCTACACGAACGCAACGCTCAAGGCAGGCAAGGACGGAACCCGCACCATCACCTGGGTACTGCTCGACACACTCGGCAACCAGACCACCGCGACCCGCACAGTGATCATCGACAACACCACCCCCACGCTGACGATCACCAAAGCGCCCAAGAACAAGGCGAAGCTGACCAAAAAAGCCACGCTCACCGCGACGGCAAGCGACCGCAACGGCATCGCCCGGGTACAGCTCCTCGTCAACGGCAAGGTGGCCGGCACCGACACCAAAGCCGGGTACTCGTTCACCCTGAACCCGAAGACGTACGGCAAGAAGTTCACCGTCCAGATGCGCGCCTACGACAAGGCCGGCAACGTCAAATACAGCACCAAGCGCACCTACCACCGCTAACGCCCCCACCGACACCACAGGCGCTCGTTACCTCTGCAGTCGGTCACGAGCAATGCTCGAACGTCATCGAGCCGCCGCAGCCGAGCCGGTTTGGCATCCATCGCAAAGCGCCGCGCCGCCTCGAGGATCGTACGGATGCGCGATTCGCTGAACATCGACCCGCTCCCGGACAGCCGGTGAACGTAGTCGATCACCTCCTGTGCATGTGACGTCAGCGAGTACTCCTCCGCGTTGTCGTCGTTGGCCGCCAGACCAGCCACTGCTCGGCCACCCACCGACGGCACAACTCTCGCGCCGCGCCGTCCGGGACGTTCTCACCCGCGACCGCAACTCGGCTAGGCAGATCGATACCTGAGCATGGAACCGCTCGGCGGGAATCACGTCCTGGTCGCGGCTGAAGGACGCAATGAAGATGGACAACACGACCGGCGCTCACTTCCTCTTGGCGAGCAGCGTCAACGTCGGCTTAGCGAACTTCCTGGGGCGCGCAAAAGTCGGCCGGCGCGTCGTGACGCGCCCCACGTCGATAAGCGGGACGGCAACGTGGTTAGGTGCCGCAACCCACGCACGTGCACCACGGGCCTTCGCTCCCGTCCGAGGGAGCCGCCGCGCTACCCAGCCATCCCCGGGTGAGGCGTCACATCTCCTCGATAGGTCCGCATTGAGGCGGCCTGGCCGTCAAGCAGGCCGCCTTGCCATCAGGACTGCGGCGGTCCGCGGTCCGACCCTTCGCCGGTGCCCGATACGACCTGTAACGCCGGGCCGCATCTCGATGCTGCGTCCGGTGGGGCGGGCCGGTCAATCGCTCACTCGAGTGTCTGCCCGGACGGTCGCGGCATGAGGCGTGCAGCGGAACGGCGACACGCCCAGATGCAGTTTCGGGCGCGGCTCTCGTACTAATGTACGAAGATCGTCGGGGTGGGGTGCGAAAATCAAGAGCGCAGGGGTGCTTCGATGCGCGAGCAGACCGTGGAGCTGGCTTGGGTGTTCCGGCCGTTTGAGGGTCGGCCGGCCAACGTCCAGGCACTGGCGGGTATACCGGTACACGCGGCGGGGCCGATGAAGATGGACGGGGCTGAAGTGGTGCTGCGGGACGGCTCCCGGGTGCAGGCGATGCGAGCGGGGCTGTCGGCCGAGTGAGGCACTTGGTTGTTCCAGCCAGGCCTCTCAAAAGGGGAGAGGCCGGCGAGTCGGCGGATCAGCTCCCGGTCAGGAACTGGGCGATTACGGCGCCCGCGATGAGGAACGGGCCGAACGGCAGCTGCGCTTTCCTGGAGCCACCGCGCAGGAGAAGGGCGAGAGCGAACGGCGGGGCGAGCAGGTAGGGCAACGCGGTTCCCAGCACTACCGCGGTCCAGCCGTTTACTCCGAGCGCGAAGCCCAGGATCGTTGCGAGCCGGACGTCGCCCAGACCGATCTGGCTCGGCAGCGCCAAGGCGGCCAACAGATAGAACGCACCTACGGCGAGGCCGGCCATCATGGCGGTAAGCAGCAACTGCGGCTGCGCGGAAAGCAGGGCCGCAGTGCCGACGCAGACGCAGACAATGGCTGCCAGGCCCATGACCAAGCGGACGGGTAGCCGCATGACGGCCAGATCGATGAGTGACAGCAGCACTCCCGCCTGGATGATGGCCAGCCAGCACGTCAAAATCAGGAGGTGTTCCCCGGTGAACGCAGCGGCTCGCCAGGTCAGGGCGCCGCTCATCGCGCCGGCCAGGAGGCTGGTGATCCACCATGGTTGCGGGCAGTTCCGGCACGCCGATCCTCCGCGCAGCCAGCCTCGCCGGCCCGGCGCGAACGCCTGCCCGCAGGAGAGGCACTCGGCTCGTGGCGATTCCAGCGGCGCGACGGACAGGCGGTAGGCGACACGGGGCCACCACGCCGCCGCGGCGGTGATTGCCGCGACCGCTCCGATCAGCAGACCGGCGTGACCGAGGCCGCCGTCCTGCACACCTAGAGACTCCATCTCATCGACTCAATGTCTCGCCGTCGGCTGGCTCCTCCTCCTTGGCCGGTTGCTCGCCGTCGGTGGACTCCTCGCTCGACTCGGACGTCTTGTGGTCCGGGTCTTGACCGTCAAACGGGTCTTGGCCGTCAAGAAGCGGGTCGAGGCGTGGTGCGATCTGCATGAGGACCCGGATCTGCGCGAGACGAACGCGTCCCGCTTCCGTGATGGCGTAGACGTTGTGACCATTGTCGCCCGGACCTGGCAGGATCATCTTGCGGCGGACCAGACGGTGCCGGGCACGGGTCATCTCGGACTCGCTGAGGTGCTGGCCACTCCAGGCGGCCATGTTGCGGTGCAGCTCGCTGTAGCGAAGAGGTTTGCCCTCCAGGCAGAACAGGGCTGCGGCGTCCCATAGGTTGCGGACCAGGCTCTCGATCCTGGCGAGGTCGTTGTACTCCATTCGTCTCCAGCCCGTTGCAGCCCCCGTGAGGCCCCGACGACACACGGTTGTCAAGCGAATTGTCGCTATCCATCAGCGCAAGACGTCCAACATCGATGAGTACTAGCCTTCTCGTCAAGGCCTTCTAGAGCGAGTCGGATTTCTTACCGTTGCATCCGACTATGTGCGGAATACCGGATCGTTCGGGCAATACGGTGCGTCATCTGTTCGGCTAAAGGCGCTGTGGGGATTTCTGTGTTTCATCAAGGTTTCTGGCACAGGTCGGCGACGCTGGCAGCGACGTCACGCCCGACGTCCGTCAGTGACAGCAGCGGCTCGCCTACCCCATCGAACTTCGAGCCCTCCGCCAATGCGGTAGGTACGCCCGCCCCGGCCAGTACCTGAATCGCGAGGTGCAGCGCGTCCTGCCCGCCAGGGGCCGACGGGGCAACTACCGGCTGCCGCCCGCGATGCAACAAATCAAGGACGTTCACCACGTACGGCGTCTTCCCCAGGTCCACAGCGTCGGGCAGCACGCTCTGCTCCGCTCGGCCGTCCATCGCTGACCGGCCTCCATCAATGGCGGAGATCGGTGGACGTCATTGCCGTTAGTGGAGTCTACGAGCCGCGCTTGACGGCGACCGCCCACAACCCACAACCAAATCCGGTGTAGGCACCAGGGCCCTCTACGCGGTTACCTAAGGCCACGCACAACTCGTTCGTGCGACGTGTACGCGCTACTTGTTCGTCCTAACTGTTCGTAGCGGGCAACGTTTTCGCTGCTGTAGGACAGACAGGTCGCGCCAGACCCGGGGGAGGTTGCAGGTGCAGACCTTGACGCGCAACACAAAGTTGGACGCCGCCGACGGCGGCGTGCTGTCGCGGGCACGTGGGCGGCGTGACAGTGGGGGCCGAGCGGCCGGTGTTCGCCAGCGTCGTCGGTGGCTTGCCGCGTTCGCGGCGGGACTTGCGTTGACGCTGGCGAACGCCGGCTGCGACGACTCGAAGCCCCGTGGCGGCGATTCATCGGCCCCGCCGCTGTCGGCCCCGCCGCAGAGCACTCGCAGTACGGCGGAAGAACAGGCACTCACCGCCTACAAGGGAATGTGGCAGGCGTACGCCCAGGCGGGCCTGACGGCAGATCCCGACGACCCGGACCTGGCTCGTTACGCGGCGGGCACGGCACTGGAAACGCTGCAGCGCGGCCTGACGGGCTATCACGACAAAAGCCAGGTCCTCAAGGGGGAACTGGTGACCAATCCGCAGGTATCAGGCGCTTCGCCTGACGCCGATCCCAAGTCGGTGGCCATCACCGACTGCCTAGATGCCACAAATTTTCTTGTGTACAAGAGCTCCGGCGAGCTGGCCAACGACACCCCTGGTGGGCGCCGATCCACGAGGGCAACCGTGACCAACGTCGGCGCCGAGGGCTGGAAAGTGACCAGTTTCGGAGTACAGGCGGTTAATACATGCTGAAGAAGATCAGGAACGCGGCAATCACTCTGTTGGCTGTCTCGTTCGTCGCCCTCCCATCCGCTGCTGCACTTGCCGACGACGGCGTCGGTGGGGTGGACTGCGAGCAGAACCCGAAGTCAGCCGAGTGCAATGTGGACGTCCACACTCCGGCGAATGGCCCCCACGGCGGCAACGGCGGCAACGGCGGCAACGGCGGTTCCGACGATGCATCGGACGGCGACTCCGACGACGGCTTGGACCCCGGCTGCCACTACGAGCAGGCGGACCCGCAGCCCGCACCGCCGGCGGACGCCGGTAAGGGCGCCTGGTACGTGCAGATCTGCCTCATCGGTGACGGCAAGGGCGGCCCGTCACAGTCGCCGCCGATGTGGATGCAGACCGCCCCGCAGGTCGATCCCGCGGCGTTGGCGCGTACTGCTCGAGCGAGGCTGCAACTGCCTGCGCCCGCGATCCGCACCAACCCGGATGCCTCGAAGGCCACCGTGTTGTCCTACGTCCCGGTGTGGCTGTGGGTCGACGGCTCGTCGTGGAGTTCGCGGTCGGCGACCGCGGCCGTGCCGGGCTTGTCGGTGACCGCGACCGCCACACCGACGAAGGTGCTCTGGCGGCCGGGTGACGGCAAACGGTCGATCATCTGTGGTCAGGGCACCGCGTGGACGACGGGCACCGATCCGAAGAAGGCGTCACCGACGTGCGGCCACACCTACGACCGGCCTGCCACGCGCACGCTGACCTCGACGATCACCTGGACGGTCATCTGGGCCGGAGGCGGGCAATCCGGCACGGTGCCGAACCTGACCACGACGTCGCAGACGACGGTGCACGTCGCCGAGGCCCCCGCGATCAACGGCGGTACCCAGTGAGCGCGATGTCCGTTTCCGCATTGCCCACCGCACCCGGCAGAGCCGGTGTCGTGACGGCCAACGGAGCGGCGCCGCCGGCGCGCGGGCCGGCGCTCCGGCGCCACGTCAGCCCGCTGCGCATCCTGCTCGCGGTAGTGCTGATCCTCAGCTTCGCACTGGCCGGTGCCGTTGTCGCCGACCGGATCGACACTCGCCTGCCGGTCATGGCCACCGTCCGCGCGATCGACGCGGGCCAGGTCATCACCGAGGCCGACCTTGCCGTGGTGCGGGTCGCCGCGGAGAGCACGGTGACCACCGTGCCCGAGACCGACCGTGGCAGCGTGGTGGGAAGGACTGCGGCGGTCCCGCTCGTCGCGGGGGCTCTGTTGTCCCCGGCACAACTCGGCGCGGCGGCGTGGCCACCGAAGGGCCAGTCGGTGGTGGCCGTAGGCGTCAAGCCGGGCCGGCTGCCGTCAGGGGTCACGCCTGGCAGTCATGTCCTGATCCTGATCGTGCCCACCGCGACGGCTGCGGGAACCGGAAGTACGCCGCCGGTGGTGCAGGCCGAGGCCACGGTGTGGTCGCTCGAAGAGGCGAAGGATCAGTCCGGCGACACCGCCGTGTCGCTGCTGATCGCCGCAGCGGACGGGCGGCGTCTGGCCTCCGTGGTCGGCGACGTGACGCTGGTCCAGCTCGGTGTGGGGCGGTGAGCGGGGCATGCTGATCGCCGTCGGTTCCGGCAAGGGCGCCCCGGGCGCCACGACCCTCGGGTTGGGCCTGGCCGCGTTGTGGCCGCGGCCTGATGCCGCGCTGGTGGAGTGTGATCCCGCCGGCGGTGACCTGTGGGCCCGCTTCGGTCACCACCCTGAACCTGGCCTGTCCGCGCTGGCGGCGGCAGCCACCTGGCAGGGCCCGATCCCGGGATTCTTCCGCCGGCGGCTGAGCGTGGGCGCCGACGTGGTGCTGGCGATCCCGGGCGACGGCGCCGCCGCGTCGGTGCTCACCCTGGCCGACCGCGGGCTCGAAGCGCTGCGGCAAGCCGCAGCCACAGCGACCGTGATCCTCGACGTCGGCCGGCTGGACCACCGCAGCCCGGCGGTGGCGCTGGCTGCTGCCGCCGATCATGTGCTGCTGCTGGCCGCACCCAGCCTGGCGCAGCAGACGCAGGTGGGTGCTCGGTTGCCGTGGCTGTCTCACGCCTTGTCCGGAAAGCTATGGCTGGTCGGCGTAGGCGACGGTGGACACGGCACCGCGGAGCTGTCCCGTGACCTGGGGCTGCCGGTCATCGGGACCGTGCCTTACAGCAGGTGGGGTGCCAGCGTGCTGTCCGGTCAGCTGCGCATTCCCAACTGGCAGCGCCTGAAGCTGGCACGAGCTGTGCGCTGCATCGCCGCGGCACTGTGCGCGCTCGAACCCGAACCCACAGAGCAAGTCGTATGGCGGGCGACGGGCCGCTCCGCAGTGCCGCCGGTCATCACCTCGCCGACATTCGCCGGTCGTCGACGGGAGGCGTCATGACCAACCTGACGTTTTGGAGGGACTCGCCGCATCAGGAGGTCATCGCCGCGCTGCGCGCCGAGGTCTCCCGGCGCCTGACCGGTACCGATATGTCGGCGGCCGAACGCGACGCGCAGGTCAGCCGGCTGGTGATGCGGGCGCTCGACCAGCACGCCCGCGACAGCCTCGCCGGAGGGCGAATGCCGCTGGATCCGCCGGACGAGAAGTATGTTGCCGCGCAGCTGCGCGAGTCGTTCTCCGCGTTGGGTCCGTTCGAGTCGCTGCTGCGCGACCCGCGGGTGACCAACGTGTTCGTCAACGGCCCGGTGGTGTGGGTGGTGCACGCCGATGGCAGCAAGCACCAGCTGCCGCCGCTGTTCACCTCCCGCCAGGAGATGATCGAACGGATACGTGACATCGCCGCCCGCTCCGGCGTGGATGAGCGGCGCTTCGACCGCGGCATGCCCCGGGTCAGTGTCCGCCTGCCCGACGGGTCGCGGATGTTCGCCACGCTGCTGGCCCGGGAGCCGTCGGTGTCGATCCGCCGGTACGCGCTGCTGCACACCTCGCTCGACGAGTTGGCCACCAAGCACCAGCTGATGGACCCGGTGGTACGGGATCTGATCACGGCGATGGTCCGCGCCCGCAAGAACATGATCATCTGTGGTGGTCCCTACACCGGCAAGACGACGTTCCTGCGGGCCGCGGCGAAGGCGATCGGGCCGGGCGAGCGGATCATCACGATCGAGGACACCGACGAGTTGGCCCTCGACCAGGACCCGGACCACCCGGACTGTGTCGCGTTGCAGGCCCGCGAGCCGAACATGGAGAACGAGGGCGGCGTGGATCTCGCCGAGCTGGTCCGATACGCGCTGCGGATGTCCCCGGACCGGGTGTTCCTCGGCGAGGCCCGTGGCGGGGAGGTCGTTCCGCTGCTGAACTGCATGTCGCAGGGCACCGACGGGTCGATGGCGACCATCCACACCTCGAGCAGCAGGCAAGCCTTCACGAAGTTGATGGTGTACGCCGCGCAGTCAGAGGAACGGCTGCCGTTCGACGCGACCGCCCCGCTGGTCGGAGTGGCGGTCGACTTCGTGGTCCACCTGGCCTGGGCGGCGAACAATCACCACCGGGTGGTGTCCAGCATCCGTGAGGTGCTGCACGCCGAGGGCTCCGAGGTGATCTCGAACGAGATCTGGCGGCCCGGCCGCGACGGTGCGGCCGTACCGGCCGCGCCGATCCGCGCAGAGACCGTCGACGAGCTGACGGCGGCCGGGTTCAACCCGGATCTGCTGCGGGGCTGGTGATCCGATGCGTGCACTGTTCGCGTTGCTGGGCGCCGGGGTCGCCCTGGCATTGCTGCTGCTGGTCTCCGGGCTGAGGGCAGGCCCCAGACGGCCCCGGGACCGGCGCGTCCGCGGGGAGAATCTGGGGATCTCGGCCGTGCGGCTGGCCGGTGTGCTCGCCGTCGCCGCCGTGGTGGGTGTGGCTACCCAATGGCCGGTCGCCGCGGTCCTTGCCGGGATCGCCGCCTACACGCTGCCGGCGGTCCTCGGCCCGGACCGCGCCCACAAACGCGACCTCGCCCGGGTGGAGGCGGTCGCCGCGTGGGCGGAGAACCTGTCCGGGACGCTGCGTTCGGCTGCCGGCCTGGAACAGACCATCGTCGAGACCGCCGCCGTCGCCCCGGCGGAGATCCGCAACGAGCTCGTCGCGTTGGGCGCCGCGCCACGCGCCGGGATCCGGTTGCCGCAGGCGCTTCGCAGGTTTGCCCGGGACATGGCGGACCCGACCGCGGACCTGGTCGCCAACGTGCTGTTGCAAGCCGCAGAGCACGAAGCCCGCGATATCTCCGGCAGCCTCTCCGGTGTCGGCCGCGCAGCGCGCCGGCAGGCGTCTGCACGGTTGCGGATCGCCACCGGCCGGGCCCGGACCCGCACCTCGGTACGGATCATCATCACCGTCGTGATGGGCAGCGCGGTCGGCCTAGCGATGTTCGCCAGTGACTTCCTCAGCCCGTACGACAGCGCGCTGGGGCAGCTGATCCTCGCCGTGCTCGGCGCCGGATTCGCCGGTTGCCTGACATGGATGATGCGCATCGGCCGAGTACCGGACATGCCACGCATCCTCACCGGCGAGGACGACCCGGCCGTAGCGGGCAGGTGACGCCGCGATGACCCAGCTGATCGTCATCGGTGCCCTGCTCGGCGCCGCCGTGGCCTGGATGATCACCAGCTTGGCGCCGCGGCGGCTGTCCGTGGCCGAGGCGCTCGACGCGGTACGGCGCCCGCCCGCACCGCCGTTGGCCGGCGTGCAACGCGCCCAACACGCTCTCGCGGCACCGCTGTACCAGCTGCGGCTGCCCCGGGCGCAAACCCTGCGTGACCTGGCAGTCCTGGAACGCGACCCGACCACGTTCCTGGTCACCCAGCTCGGGTTGGCGGCGCTGGGACTGTTCGCGCCCACCGCCACCGTGGCCGCGCTCAACCTCATGGGCGCGGGCATCGGCTGGGGTGTCCCGCTGGGACTCAGCGTGCTGCTGGCCGCCGGCGGCTATCTCGTCACCGAACTGTCGGTGCGCGAGGACGCCGAAGAACGGCGGCTGCTGATGCGCTACACCCTCGCCGCCCTGCTGGACGTCATCCCCACCTCTCTGGCCGCAGGCGCCGGGATCGAGCAGGCGATGACCAGCACCTCCCGCAACGCCTGCGGCTGGGCCGCCCAGCGCATCCGCGACGCCCTCGCCTGCGCCCGCGACAACCACCAGCCCATCGCCCAGGCGATGCAGGAACTGGGCGAACAGACCGGCGTCGTCGAGCTCGAACAGCTCGCCGGGAGCCTGCACCTGGCGGCCGGTGAAGGCAGCCGCATCCGCGAGGCCCTCATCCAGCGCGGCGAAAGCCTCTCCGACCGGCTCACCGCCGACCTCGAGGCCAAAGCCGAGTCCGCGACCGAACGCATGTCGGTGCCGCTGATGGCCTTGACCAGCCTCTTCCTACTCGCCCTCATCTACCCGGCCATGGCCGCGTTCCAATCCGGATCGTAGCCAGCCCCATCCATCTCAGGGAGGACCCGTTTCCATGGGCCGCACACTGCGGGCGCTGACCGCCCGTCTCACCGTCACCCTCCACCAGCGAGCCACCCAGCTGCGGGCCGAACCCGACCGCGGCAGCCACGCCGTCGAGTACGCCATCGGCATCGGTCTCGGCGCGGCCATCATCCTGGCTCTCTACGCCTCGTACAGGACCGGCGTCGCCGGGGTCGTCAGAAGCTGGGTCTTCCAATAGCCGCACGGCATCGACGGGAGGGGTCTACCTATGCGCCGCAGCCGTCAACCGGGCGCTGCCAGGACGCGGCTCGGTTCCTGGCAGCCCCGCTGGCACGACGACCGCGGATCCACCGCGGTCGAGTTCGCCATCGGCGCCCCGGTGATCGTCGGGCTGCTCCTGCTGGTCGTCCAGGCGTTCTTCTACGGCATGGGCAGCCTGGCGGCCCACGCCGCCGCGGATCACGCCGTGCAGACCGCCCGGATGGACGGCGGCAGCGCCGGCGCCGGCCAGAGCGACGCCACCGCACTGCTCGGCCAGCTCGGCGGCTGGTTCGTCGACAACCCGAACGTGACGGCGCAACGCGGCGCCCAAATCACCACGGTCACCATCCGCGGCACAGCGCGCGGCCTGCCCATCCCGATCACCGTCACCGTGCAGGCACCGACCGAACGGGTCACCAAACCATGACCACCACGCCCCTGACCACCCGCATCCCGCGAAGGCTGCGCCACGCCGCCGCCGAAGCCGCGCAGCGGCTACACGGTGACCGAGGCACCGTCACGGTGGAACTGGCCATCGGGATACCCATGCTGGTCCTGGTCGTCCTGCTCGTCGCCGCGACGTACGCGATGGGCCGCGCGAACCTGGACGTCAACGCCGCCGCCGCCGCGGGCGCCCGGGCCGGATCGCTGGCGCGCAACGCGCACGCGGCGACCAGCGTCGCCACCGACGCCGCCAGGGCCAACCTCGCCGGCCGCTGCGCCCGCCTGGCGATCGACGTCGCCACCGGCGGGTTCCGACGCGGCGGGCAGGTCCGGGTCACGGTCTCCTGCACGGTCACGACGCGGGGCCTCACCGGGATCGGGCTGCCCGGCAGCACCACGTTCACAGCCAGCGCGACCAGCCCCATCGACGTATATCGGTACATAGCTCTCGGAGCGGTCGGCGGCACACCGCCTTCGGAGGAGGCCGACCATGTCTGACCCCATGCCGTCGCCGGTCACGCCAGCCCAACGCCGGCGAAAGGTGCTGCTGCGCGACGATACCGGCGCGGTGACCATCCAGGTGCTGTACATCGCGGTGATCGGCCTGCTGTTCGCCGCCGCCCTCTACGGCGGCGCCACCGTCCTGGCTGCCCGGTCGCACGGCTACAGCCTCGCCCAGTCCGCCGCCCGCGCCGGCGCACAGCAGGTCGACCTCACGCACTACCGCAGCACCGGCCAGGTACGCCTGGACCCGGCCCGCGCCGCGCAGGCCGCCAAGCAGTACCTGCGTTCGGCGGGCGCCACCGGAACGGTCGACAAGGTCACCCTGGCCGAGATCACCGTGACCGCCACCAGTACGCAGGCCACCCCGGCGCTGCGCCCGTTCGGGTACACCGCCGTCACCGTGACCTCCACGGCCTCGGCTACCGCCACGGTCACCGAGCCCGGCTGACCCCGGTCAGACACACGACACATGGAGGGCAGCGATGCTGCTGATGCACCGGCTGGGCCGGTTCGCTGTCCGCGCCGGCAGCGGACTCGTCCTGCTCGCTGTGGTCGCCGGAATCCCCGCAGGCCTGACGGTCTTCATCGGCTGGCCGCTCCCCCACGACCTGCCGGCCAGCTGGAACGAGATCGCGGCGATCGTCACCGGCGGATTCCCCGATACCGCCGTGGTCGGCCTGCTCGCGGTCGCGCTGTGGCTGGTCTGGGCGGCGTTCGTCCACGCCCTCACCGTCGAGGTGGCCGCCACCCGCCGAGGACAGCCGGCCCGCCGGATCCGGCTGATCTCCCCGATGCAGGCCCTGGCCGCACTGCTCGTCGCCGGTCTGGCCGCCGGCCCTGCCACCGCCGCGTCCGTTGCCGTCACCACTCCTATACCAGCCGTCACGGGCCCAGCACCGGCTGTCGCCCCCTACGCCATAGGATCGGCAAGTCCTCAGACCGGCCAGGCGGTTACCGCCGTTGCCGCCTGGCCCTCCGACCCGAACAGCACCACCGCTACCAACCTCACGCCCCGCGCAGTGTCGACTGCGCCGGTAACGTCGGCGGCAGGCCCGAGCAGTCTCGGCGGCGTGCCAGCCGGCCAGCCTCGGTTCGCGCTGGCCGCGCGCACCGGCCCGTTGACCATCACCACCGCGGGCAGCCAATACACCGTGATCGTCCAACACGGCGACACCCTGTGGGACCTCGCGCAGGCGTGGCTCGCAGACGCGCACCGGTGGCCCGAGATCTACAAGCTCAACACCGACCGGTACGACGAACACGGCCGCATGCGCGGCGGCGACCACATCGAGCGGGCCTGGCGTCTGGTCCTCCCCGCCGACGCGACGCCGCCCGCCGATGCGAAGCCCCGCACCTTCATCGCCCCAGCCACGCCGCGGAAGCCGGCGAACCCGCCGGCGGACACCGCCCCGACCGCGCCGCCGGCCGCCACGTCGCCGACGCCGGCCCCGTCAGCGACCTCCGGATCGACTGCGGCGCGAGGTGGCAGTGGTGTCGTGGGCAACCAATCTGGACCTGCGAGACCGTCAACCACCGCCGCTGTGCCGTCGGCCAGCGCAGCGCCGTCGGCCAGCAGTACGGCCACCTCCCGCGAGCCCGCGAGCCCGGGGCCAGATGCCGAACCAGCGCGCTCGGGCCGGTCGTCACCGTCCGGCGTTTCCCTTACCGGGGACAGTTGGGTCGACCTCGGGCTGGCGCTCGCGATCGCCGCAGCCGCCACCACGGTGTGGCGGCTGCGGCGGCGCCGCTACACACCCCGGCCGGTCTCCCCGGAACTTCGCCTCGACGACCCCGACCTCATCGCGATGCCGCCGACGGTCAACGAAATCCGCCGCCGCCTGCATGCCGATGAAGAGCCGGACGACAGCGACAACGCGACCACCTCCACGTTCACCTTCACCGGCACCGACACGTCGCACGCTGCCTCCGCCGATGACGACCTCGGCGGCGCGGACGAATCCATCCGTGCGGCCACCGATGACATCGACGAGTCCCAGCAGGACGAGCCGGCCCTGGAAACCGGCGAAGTCAGCGCGACCCGGGCGCCGCAGCAGGTTCGCCCTGTGGTTCCGACACTGGACAGCCCGGCCACGGTTGCATGGCCGTCGTCCGGGCTCGGCTTGACCGGGCCCGGCGCCGAGGCCGCCGCTCGCGGTTTCCTGGCTGCCGCGCTCGCCGATACCGACCCCGGTGCGGCTCCCGGCCAGGTGGTGCTGCCCTCGACCGTGGCGGCGACGCTGCTCGGCGCTGCCGCGGTCACGCTGCCCACCACGCCACGCTTGATCGTCACCGACGACCTCGGCGACGCCCTCGCACTGCTCGAGCAGCAGATCCTGCACCGCAGCCGGCTGGTCTACGCCCACGAGGTCGACACGGTCGCCGCGATGCGCTCCGCCGACGCCTACGAGGAACCGACACCGCCGATGCTGGTGATCGCCGACGCCGGTAGCAGCCACGAACGAACCCGGATCAGCGCCCTACTCGCTCAAGGACAGAGGCTCGACATCCACAGCGTCCTCCTCGGCGACTGGCCGGACGGAAACACCATCACCGTCGACACCGACGGCACCACCAGCACAGGCGACCCCGGGCGACACGGCCGGCACCCCGCCGACATCGGCCGGCTCGCCGTGCTCACCCCCGCCGAGACCATCGCGGTCATCACCACCCTGGCCGAAGCACACACCGGCCTGCCTCAGCCGATCCCGCCGGCCGGACCCCGGCCCGACCCGCTGCACACGGACGCGGAGAACACGCCGACGGACACCGCCGAGCCGGTCCCGACTCTCGACGACACCGCCCGCGTTCTGCTCGCGCTGGCCGAGCTCGGCGACGCCACCGCCGCCGCGATCGCCGCCCACGTCGGCATCCCTTTCCCGACCGTCACCCCGAAACTCGTGGCCAGCGAGCACGCCGGTAACGCCAATACCAGCCGGACAGACACCGGCAAGATCCTGTGGGGGCTCACCGACGCCGGGCGAGTTGCCGCCGGCATCTCCACGATTCCCGACGAGCGGCAGGCCGCGACCAAACAGATGGAACCGGCCGAGACCGAAGCACCTGCTCACGGCCCCTTCGCCGACGTCGACACCGCGCTGCGCTGGCCTGACCCGGACACCCAGTTCACCAGCGAACCGCAACAGCAGCCCGCGACGGACGACACGGACGACACCGCCCAGCAGCGCGGGCACATCGAGGTCACCGTGCTCGGAGAGGCGGGCATCGTCGCGACCAACCCGGACCGGCGTCCCCGCAAGAAGGCCCTCGAACTGCTGGTCTACCTCGCGGTGCACGACGGCAGCGCCACCGCCGAAGCCATCCTCGACGACCTGCTACCCGACGCGCCGGCCAGCAAAGCCCCCGAACGGCTCTACACCTACGTCTCCGACCTGCGCTCGGTCATGCGCCGCATCGGCGGACCCGCCACCTACCTCACCCACCCCCACCGCCGGTACGTGCTCAACCCCGACGCCATCGACGTCGACCTGTGGCACATGCGCGCGGCCCTACGCGACGCCACCCAGGCCTCCGACAAGCTGCAGCGCCTGAGCGCGCTACGCCGCGCAGTCGACGCCTACCGAGGCCCGCTCGCAGACGGCACCGACTACGAATGGGCCGAACCGTACCGGGAGGCCATCCGACAACAGGCCCTCGACGCCCACCTCGCCCTAGCCGACGCCCTCACCGACGACCCGGCGGCACGCGCCCAGGTACTGGAGGCCGCCATAGGACACAGCCCGTACAGCGAACATCTGTATCAGGAAGCGATGCGGGCTCGCGCCCAGCTCGGTCACCTCGACGTAATCCGCGCCCTGCGCCGTTCCCTCGACCGGGCCTTGACCGAGATCGACACGGAAGCCAGCGACGACACCATCACCCTCGCCGAGCAGCTGATCGCCGACCTGCAAAACCCCGGCAGGCGCACCGAAGTCGGGCAGACCACCAGAACCGGCTGACAACACGCCGCCATGAATGCCTGTCGGTGTCACCTGACGTCGGTCCGTTTGGTCGCCCGAAACGAAAAAGGACCGTGTTTCCTGCTCGTGGTCCGGACGTCACAGCGTCCGGACCACGAGCACACCACCGGGACAGGCGTTTCTGGTTAGCGGATGAACCGCAGATCGAGGCGGGCACTCCGGATGCGAACTGCGGCGTGCCAAGGCTCGGCTGGTCGTCCGGGGCTCGACCGAAAGGATGCCGAACGGGCTTTGCGCGCCGTTTCGGCTCCGAAGTGGTGGCACTCCGCCGACGATGTCGGCCGTCGCACGAAGGCCTCGCCGCGAGGCGCTGATGTCCTCAGCCGTCCGAGTCGCTGTCCTCATCCTCGTCGTCGTCGAGCGGAGGGGCCAGGTAGAAGGTTCCACCGTGTCGCCAGATTCTGGCCGATTCCCCAGGGATCCACGATTTCGTCGCAGACGAACTCAAGACGGATGCGGCTGATTCTGTTCGCGAGAACGGAGAACGGGAGCCAGATGTCCGTCACATTCGGCGCCACCTCGCTGGCCGGCCCCACGCGAATGTTCGTGAGAACGAGCGCCATTTGTTGACCATGGAGATGCAGTTGATCAGGTCAGCATCGAGTCAGCCAGTAACTCTCTGTTGATGTCCGCCGAGACGGCCGACGACGGGTGGATGCACGCTCATACCGATGTGAGGGCATCTGATCATGGACAGATCATTGCTTTGTGTTCGGTGACCTGACAGCATTATTCGGTCGATGGCGCCGTGCGAGGGATCGGCATATCGTGAACCTCGACGATGTAGTTTTCGGTCTAGCCTCAAGAGTTGATGGGAGAAACAGTGGCGGCGTCCAGCGATGTACGAGCCCTGCAACAGTCGACGGATGCACTGGAACTCGCCCGCAGGTTCTTCGAACCTCAGCTTAGTCAACTCGGCCTCGGCAGAGACCAGATACAGCAGCATTCTCTGGACGAGCTCAAAATAATCCTACAGGCGATCGATAAAGCGATCGAGCATCCAGACTCGTTCGGAAAATTGCGAATAAGTATCAACGCGCAAGCTGGCGCCGTCATCGTTAAGCATGACTCGTCGGCTCACTTCGAGGTCGGCATTCTGCCCATCCTCCTCGAGCGACGGATGCAGGTCCTCGGCAGAATCAAGGCGCTGGAGGTCGAGCAGGATGTCACTAACCTGGAGGACGAGCTCGCTCGAAGCACCGATGACACCGAGAGGTCGCGCGTTATTGAGGAAGAGCTGGCGGAAAAGAGACGCGAAGAAGTCATCTTACAGCAGCGCTTGACCGATGAGGCTAAGCCGATCAAAGAAGGTCAAGAGGACCTGCTTTTTCAGGTCGAGCTGCAGGCTCGAAAGACAGCGATCCGCCAGAGTTGGTTCGCCCGTGAATCGATTGCCAGCCTCGTCGGCGGCTTTCTTCTACTAGCCCTTGCCGCCACCATGATCGTCGCAATGTTCGCCGGCACCGCAGTCTCGGAGATTGTTTCAAACGCGTTCTTGGTGATATTGGGGTATTTCTTCGGGCAGGCCGTGCGAGAACGATCGGACCCTGTTTCGTCATCGAACTCGGCTAGAGAATGACTGTGCTTTGAGGCTTTCGTCAGATGGATGACGAGGGAAACTGACCGCTCACTGTTCTGCCGCAGACAACGCGCGTCCCGCCTCCTGCGCCCGTAACCGTGCGTGAGCGGTGCGCTGTCCGAGGACGGGCGTAGGTACGGATCGCGCAGGAGCATGTCGGCGGCCACAGCGACCACCTCCTTCGTCGCACGCTCGAGCCGCTGCGTCCGGACGAGGTCGAGGGGTTCGATGGGTACGCGGGCGCATACCTGATGCCGTGAGGTAAGGCGGTGCCCGTACTGGTACTGCGGTCCCCACCCCGCCAGGCCGAGGCAGTCAGGTCCGGCGCCGCAACAGCCGGTGACGGGTGGTCTCCGAGTGCGACGGCTTTGCTCGGATCGGCGGTGCGATCAGGTGTTCTCGATGGCGGTGACGGCGGCATCAGCGATCCGGGCGACGGCGTCGACGGGGTCGGCGACGGTGATCGTGGTGGTGTGCTCGAAGGTGTGGCTGGTGAGGCCTTTGGGTTGTAGCCACAGCACGGCGCAGCCGGCCCGGTGCAGGGTCGTGATGAGTTTCTGTCCGGCGTCGCGATCGTCGAGCAGACCGTCGGAGACGACGGCGAGCAGGCGCAGGGTGCGGCCTTGACGCAGGTCGAGGAGCTGGTCGGCGAGTTTCACGGCTTCGCCGAAGGTGGAGGTGCTGAAGCCGTCGGCCGGCATGTGCAGCACTTGCTGTGGCCGGGCGTGCGGCGGTATCAGCATGGTGGTGCGATCGCCGAACCCGATGGTGGCGGTGACTGCCTCACGTCGGCGGGCGGCATGCGCGAAAATCCACGCCGCGGACGACAGCTCGGCCGCGTAGGCGCCCATGGAGAAAGACAAGTCGACCAGGATGGGCATGTGCAGGGTCGGCTTCGGCGGTGGCAGCTGGGTGCGGTGCTGCCACGGTTGCGCAGTCGGAGTTTGTCCGGCCGCGATCTGGGCGTCAGCAGCGATCGCGTGCCGGGTCCGCAGCCGGCCGGGCGGGAGCAGTGCGCCGCGCAGGCCGGGTTCGGGGTTGCGGGTCCGCGCTCGCTGGATGCGTTCTGCGAGTTGCCGGGCGGCCGCCTGTTGCTCGGCGGTGGGGTCGTTGCGTGCCCAGTCGCTGGGCGGGTTGTGCCGCCGTTTGAGGATCTGTGCACGGTAGTCGCCGGGGGTGAGCCCGACGGTGGCGGCGAGGAAGTCGGTGAGCGTCTGGTCGAGCCGGCCGGCGAACGCGCCCGCATCGGCGACCGGGACGAGCTGGTCCCGGTCCGGGTCGATGCCGAGGATCTCGCACCACCGACGCGCCAGTTTGATCATTGCGTTGGCGTCGGTGTCGTCGACCAGGTGCGACTGCTTCCACACCTCCCGCAGCTGCCGTAGCCGTGGCCGGCCGACGACGGCGGTGACAGCGGCACGGATGCTACGGACGTCTTTGCTGGTCAGGATGCGTGCGTCGACGCGGGCGAGGAGCAGTGCGGCGAGGACGCCGGCGTGCCATAGGTCGTCGACCGGGGCGATGCCGGGGTGCACCACGGCGTTGATCGTGTGGCGGAGCCAGCGCCGGTCGCCGCGGCGGCGGCCGCGTTGGCGGCCTTCGGCGCGGGACTCCTCGAGCAGTTCGCCGACCTCCGTGAGGATCGGCGGGGTGCCGGGCGGGGCTTCCCACCAGCTGTGCGCTGCGTGGGCGGCGCCGTGCACGAGTAGCCCGTACCCGGTGGGCACGAGCTTCTTGTGGCCGGCTCGGCGCGGGTCGGCGACGTCGGGGGTGCCGGCGATGTAGCGGGCGTCGATCTCGATGCGCCGCAGGGCGGGGTAGAAGCATTCGGGGGCCCCGCCGCCGGCGCCGGGGGCGATGTGCACGTGCAGGTCGGTGCGGCCGGTCAGTGTCGGGACGTGTTTGGTCCAGGCGTCGGACCAGGGCTGCCAGTCCGGGTCCGGCGGCGCCGTTTTCGTGGTGTTGGTGCGGCGGTGCGGGTTCGATGGCGACATCGGGAGTTCCTCCTTGACGGTGAGGGGTCAGCGTTTGCCGAGGGCGAGTGCGGTGATCGGTTTTCCGGTGTGCCGCGACAGGGCGGCCGTCACGGCCTCGCGGGTGTCGTCGGGGGCGATGCTGGCCAGGTTCGACAGGGCGGTGGCCTGGCCGAGGGTGTCCTTGACCTTGACGAAGCCGAGCAGCTCGCGCAGCTGCGGCGCCCAGCCGATGCGACCGGCGGTCAGTTCGATGTTGAGGTCGATCGCCGCGGCGACCACGCTTTTCGGGACTTTCAGCTCGATGGCCAGGTCCCAGTCGGTGGTGACCTCGATTTGCACGGTGAACCGGGAGGCCAGGGCTTCGGTGAGGATGGCGCCGTGCACGCCGGGGTTGTGGCCGCCGCACACGTAGAAGCCGTCGGCGGCGTCGACGATCTCGGTGCCGTGCGTGGTGGTGACGGTGACCTTGCCGCGGCCGTCCATCGCCGGGTACAGCACTGCGAGCACGCGGGGCGGGATGAGGGTGGCGTCGTCGACCAGCAGCACCCGGCCCTCGCGCATCGCGACGACCAGCGGGCCGTAGATGAAGTCGTAGCCGCCGCCGGGCAGCGGTGCGTAGGAGCCGAGGAAGTCGTCGACGATCGTGTCGCCGGTCCCGGCGACCGTGAGCAGGTCGGGAAAGGCGGCTTCCAGCATCGCGGTCTTGCCGGTGCCCGGCGGCCCGGACAGCAGCGCCGGGACCTTCTGCGTGCGCAGTTTGCGTAGCACGTCGATGTCCCAGCCGCCGCCGAGCCGGCGCGGGTAGTACAGCTGTCCGCTGGGCCGGGTGACCGGCGCCGGTCGCCCGGCGCGGCTACGCCCGCCGCCTGCTCGGCCGCCGTCGGTGGTGGGCGGTATGGCGCCGGCGGCGTCGATGCCGGTCTGGGTGATCTGGAAGCGGTGCGGGCTGGTGTGGTGGGTGGCGTGTCCGGCGGCTGCCATCTTCTTGCCGACTTCGAACACGGCGCCGGTCGACGGCGCGTCGATGGCTTTGGTGATCTCGCCGACCTTGAGCAGTTCGTCGGGGTGATCGCGCAGGTGGAGGGCGACTTTGCGGTACAGGTATCCGGAGCCGCCGGTAGCGGGGCTGGGGGTGGGTGCAGTCATGGCTGGCCTTCGCGAATATGGACAGGCCTGTACACCCGTCTCCGGGTGCACAGGCCTGTGGGCCGTACAACGGAGACGGGTGGACCGTCCTCACGCCGATCCCCTGTTGGGATCGCTGGTCAGGGACGCCGCACCCGACGTGGCGCCTTACGATGGTGCCGATCGGTGGCCGGTTCCCCGCTTCAGAGCAGGGTCCGGCGGGACAGCTCAAGACGTCACGTCGGTGCGGGCGGCCGAGGTGGCGCCGGGCCGGCCACTTCGAGGGTTCGTGCCGTCACAAACGCTGGTAGAACTGGTGGGCCCGGGGCGTCATGCAACGCGGATGGGGCAGCTCTCCAAATCGGATGAGAGCCAGTGCACCCAGAAGATCAAGCCGCCGGCGTACACGGCGCATCCGTGTGCCTTTCGGATCTTTTCGTCTCGTGCTCGGATCTCGTCGCGGTATGCGGGCAGGTCGTCCGTGTTCGCCACGTCATCGGACGTCAGCTCGCTGGCCAACGATGATCGTTGAACAGGGCGTCCACGGCATCCGACAGGTAGGTGTAGCAGAGGATCTCACCCAGGGCGGGATCGTTCGGATAGTTGGCACCGAAGTGCCAGTGCTGGTGGTGGAAGGATGTGGCTTCTCTGTGTTGCTCCGGTGACCGGCCGATCTGCGGGAATAGTTACTGGATTCACGATTGCTCGCCTTCCGTGCAGGGATGGATAAGGTCGGGTTTCGGCGGTGCTTCGACTTCGGTGAAACCGAATAGTCGCTCGATGACCTGCAGCGACTGGGTGCGATACTGGTCGGCGAAGCCGCGGCAGACCGCCGGTTTGACACCGTCGGGAGCCATGCCGGGCAGGGTGCTGTGGCAGACGATGTAGCTTTCCGCCGCTCGCGCTTGCTCGACGAGATCCCGTAGCCGGCCCCGCCGCAGGTGCATATGGTTGCCGGGCCGGAACACGCACGTGTCACACATCCGAGCCAGCAGCCGGGTCCGCATGGTTTCCGGGTCGCCGACCGACAGGTCGTCCGGCCCGGTCATCGCGGCGGTCCCGGCTCGGCTGCGTCCGGGTCGAGCCAGAAATGCCAGGCTCGGAGCAGCCGGTCCAGGTGGGCGAGCTGCTGGGAACGCACGGCGATCAGGGCGTCGAACCGGACCCCGGCACCGTGGAGTTCGTCCAGCCTGCTCAGCGGTGGGGTCGGAGGGCCGGGCTCGGCGGTGATCGCCTGCCGGGCGGTGGTCGTGTGTCGGGTGATGGTGTCGATGACGCGGATCAGCTCGTTCTCGGTGACACCGACAGCGTCGGCGGTGCTCCCGATCCCCATGGCGAGCTCGGCGGCGAGCCCGTCCAGTTGCATGGCTCTGTCGAGCTGCTCCCGGGTGACATGACGGCCGGTGTATTTGGCAATGGTTTGTTCCAGGTCCATGGCCACGGTCACCGCCCGTCCGAAGCCGGGGCGGCGGGCAGGGCCGCCCAGGCATGGCCGGTCCAGATCCGCCACTGCCCGGAGGTTGTCCGCTCGGTGATCGCCTGTTCGATGTCGTCCCTGGACGGTGGCGCGGCAATCGGTCGCAGTACCCGCGTTGTCCCCGTGTCGTCGACCAGGCGTAGCAGGGTGTTACCCATGCCGGCCTCGACTGCGACTGCGGCGGCCATGAACATCTCGTCGGCGAGGGCCTCGAGTAGCCGCTGCTCGGTGATGTGCCGGCCGTGATAGCGGCTGGCGGCCACGTACGCCGTCCACGCTGCGGCGCCAGCGGGGTCGTTCAGCAGCAGGTCGGTGCCGTCGCCGGTGGCGTCGTCACCGACCGTGCCGATGCGGTGTTCGTCGAGCAGCAGCGCCGCGACGTATGCCACGCCGCTGTGTGCCAGCCATTGCCGTAGGAGCCGCAGCCGGAACCGGTCGTGGGCAACCTGCATCCCCGGTGTGTGGATCAGCGGGGTGAATTGCTGCTGCTCGCCCGGGACCTGATCGATGGTGAGCGACTTCGGCAGAGGCAACTCGTAGTCGTCGGGCATGGCCCTTCCTTTCAGGAGAATAGCGAAGATCCGCGACCGGGGGTCGCGGATCTGGTGGTGGGGATAGGGATATGCGCGGCCGGCGGTTACGCGGTGGCCTCGCCCTGGGGTGATGGCCGGGGCTGCCGCGAGTCGCCGGGCCTGCTCAGGGGCGGGGGAACGGGTCGTAGTCGATGAAGCCCTGTCCGAACGGGCCGTTGATGACGTTGAGCTCGTCGCGCCGGACGTGATCCGGATCGGCGCCGGTGGCCTGCGCGTGGGCGTACCAGGCGGTCATCAGCGCGTCGCGGGCCTGGTCGGCGGTGTCGCCGATTCCGGCCCAAGCGTAGTGCCGTGTGTCGGTGGTGGCGACGTAGACGAGGGCCGGCTTCGCGAGCGCGGCCCGGGCGACCTCGGGCCAGGTGTAGCAGGTCCGGCCGTTGGCCGGAACCGGGTCGAGTCCGGCGGCGGCGAGGGTGTCGGCGTCGGGAGCGTCGAAGTGCTGCACGATCGCGTGGCCCAGGGCGACGAGCCCGGACTGGCGGTCGATGTAGATCGTGGCGTCGAACAGCTCGACGCCGGCCTGTTGGTCGGTGAGCGGCTCGCCTCGGTAGAGGTCGCCGGGGCCCAGCCAGCGGGTGATCCAGCCGGATTCCGCGGTCTCATCGTCGTCGGCGGACAGGTCGGCGGTCGGGTTGGTCATGGTGGTTCTCCGTTCTCTCGAAGCGGTCAGTCGCGGTCGGATCGGCGCCGGGCTTACTGCGCACGGCGGGCTCGGCCGTCTGCCGGCACAGGTTGGTGACCCGGTCGAGCACGGCGGTGTCGAAGGCGTCGCGGTAGACATCGATCGCTTCGCCGCGCCGGCTGTCGCCGAGCGCCGACCAGGTGGAGTCGGCCGGCCCTGTTGCGGCCGTGTACAGGTCGGCTTCGATGGGGCCGTCCGCTCGCTGGCCGGACAGGTCCAACCTCGGCAGCAGGTCCAGCACCGCGGGGTCACCGTCGTCGATGCCGGCGAGGACCCGGCCGGCGATGGCGCGGACATCTCCGGTGGCCCGGCCGCCGATGGTGTCCTGTTCCCACCAGTCGACGGCGCTGCGGCCGGCCTCGGTGGCGGCGGCGCGGAGCCGCCGCAGGGTCGCGTCCCAGCAGACGTCAGCGTCGGCAGGTTGTTGATCGTGGTGAGGGCGGACGATGCCGCAGGCGCCGGGGTGCCCGCCGGTTTGCGGTGTCGCGAAGTTGGGCAGCGTCGCACGCTGCCGCGGCCGGTCTTTCATGTGGTGGCTCCTGTTCTCGTGGAAGGTCAGCGGAGTCAGGCGCGCGAAAGGTCCGACCGTCTGTCGCCGGACCAGACCTGCCAGAAGGTGCCGGCATGGCCGGGCGGCAAGGCAGCGGCGAGCGAGCGCTCGGCCGCCCTGTTGCGCGTGATAGCGGTATGCGAATCGGTAGGCGAGCATGCCCTGCCAGTCGAAAGATTTCCGGGGAGAACAGCTCGGTCAGTCCGCCGTTGCCGTCGTTCTGGATCATGCTGATGATCAGCCCGTTGAGGATGAGCTGGGCGGTGACTGCTTCCCCGTTGTGGGTCCGCCGCTCGACGGCGTGACCTGCAGCCGGCCGTGCGGCACCTGCAGGCCGGGTGTGTGCCGCAAGGTCACCATGCCTGCTCCGCGCCGGCGGCCGGTAGGTCACCGATGATGCGGTCGCAGTTGGCGGGGTCGACCGCGTCCCAGGACAGGTTCATGGATCTGACCGACCACCGGCCGTCGACCCGGGCGGTGGTCCGTTCGATCGCCTGCGGGTCGCCCTGCATGATCCGCTGGTCGACGACGAGCACGTCACCGTCGAAGTAGGTCCGCCCCCACACCTGGTCCAGTTCGCGGTCCTGCTCGGCCGGGCTCAACCCGCTGTCCCGGTCGGCCTCGCGGTCGGCGGCACGGTCGGCGACGATCTGCTCCACGACGGTGCGGTCGCAGGCGAACACCGCCCACCCGTTCCAGAAGCCTTCCAGGACTCCAACAAACCCGACGCGGTATCGGTCCGGTCCCTCATCGTCGGTCAGGTACCACTCGCCGGAGAACACCCCATACCTGCCGACCCGCAGCGTGTCCGGGTGCAGGTAAGACAGGTCGCGGCCGTCACCGGTCGGACTGGCCGCCCGGCTGCACTGCAGCGCCAGATGGTAGAGCAGCGCGTTGTCGTAACCGTTGCGGTAGCTGTCGGCCACCGCGTCGACCTGATCGCCTGACAGCGGCGACCATTGCTCCACTTCCGGGACGACCGTCAGGGCCGCCACATCGTGTATGGATACGTCCTCGACGAATGCGGAGCGAACAGGCTCGTACAGCGGCAGTCTGTCGAGCGACTCCAGGTCATCATCGGCGAAGGCCCGCATGACGGTCCGGGCGACCGCCTTCACGTTGCGCGATGCGCGCTCACCGAGGTTGTCCTGGCACCACTGGTCGGCAGCGGCGCGGCCGGCGGTGGCACCGGCGGCGTACGCCGCGCTGTGGACCTCATCCCATAAAAGTCCGGTACCGGCGGCAGACACCCAGCTGGAGGTCAGGCGGATGAGCCCCGCGTCGGCGGCCAGGACCTGCCGGGTACCGGTGTCCCAGTCCACCACCAGTGTCTGCTGCACGGGGTCGTAGCTGTGGACGGTGCCTTGCGGGCCGTGCCCGAAGGCGCTGGCGATGTCGCCGTCGATCACGGCGCCAACGCGTTGACCATTAGTGAAGGGCTTCATCATGTTTCTCCCATCAGGTTGTTGTTGCGAACCCCCGTCGCGGTCGGGGCACGGCAGAACGACGAGTGCGGGTGGCCGCTCCGAGCGGCCACCCGCGTGTGTGCTGTCGCTGGTACGTCGGCCCGCCGGTGCGGTCCGGGCCACAAAAGCCGGCACGGTGTTGCATGACGCAGCCCGTGTGGCACTACCGATCCGCGGTGCCGGCTGGGGTTCGCCCGCATGTCTCGCTTGGTCCGCGCGGTCACAAGGCGGGGCCGGGCCGGGGCCGTGCTCCGGCCGGATCTGTCGCTGTGACCGCCTTTGCCGTTGGCAGGGCGGAATCTCCGTGCCGGCAGCGGAATGCCGGCGAGGTCAGTCCGGACGGCTGCCGTCAGCGGCGTCAGGAGCGCCGGGTGGAGGGCCGAGGAGCAGCCGTTGCCCACGACCGAGGCCCAGGCCGACACCGTGGGCCATGAAGCAGCCGTCGCACATGTAGGCCCATGGGCCTTGCCGGGTGGCGCCGTCGTAGCGCGCCGCAACCACCGTGTTGCGCACGGCACGGTGGATGTCACAGGGCGGCAAGGCGGTGAGGTAGGTGACCGCATCGCCGTCGGCGGCCGGTCCCGCGGGTTGGCCGGCGTCTCGTGCCTGGCTGCTCGCAGGCTCCGGGCGGTCGTCTCCGTGTTGGCTCGCGGTGATGGCGGCGGGATCGGTGGCGAGCGCGATGCGGTCGCCGTCGTCCAGCAGCATCGACAGGGTGGAGCCGTCGTCCCAGGCGATGGCGACGGTGTTCGCCTGCTGGTCGTGGCGACGGACGGTGCCGGTGGTGCCGGGCCGCAGCCGGGTGTGTGGGTCGCTGGTGTGGATCAGGACGATGCGCTGGCCAGGAAGGTAGACGGTCACCGCTGGTGCTCCCCGCCGGTCGGCGGTGCCGTCGCGGCGGTGTCCGCCCCGCTGGGCAGCAGGTCAGCGGCGGTGGCAAGCCGCTTCCGGTCGTACAACGGGGTGTCGGCCGCATCCGCGTCGCTGACCTCGCCGGAGCCCGGGGTGTTGCGCCGCATGTCGGTGGTGGCGTTCGCCGGCACGAGCACGGCCGTCAGGAAGTTTGTGCGTGGTGTCATCGCGGATCGGTCCCTTCGTGGAAGAAGTGCTGGTGATCCGGCTGCCCGGGGGCGCAGGCGCGCACGGGCGAGCCGGGAAGGTTCGACGCGTCGGTGGCCGGGCTCTACGGGGTGGGGCCTGCTGTCGCAGGGTTGGCGGTCTCACGGGGTTTCGGTGATGAGGCGGAGCCGGGCGCGTTCGACAGCCAGCAGCCGGAGGGCGGGGGCGTGCCAGGTGTCGTCGCCGATCGGGGCGAGGGTTTTCCCGTCGGCCAAGGCCCGCAGGGCGGGGATCTGTTCGGCGTAGGGGTGGCCGAGTTTCTCCAGGTCGGTGCAGGCTCGGTCCATGGCGTCGCGCATCGTCTTGGGCCAGCGGCCGGGTTGTCCCCACCGCTCGCGGGGGCGGTTGTGCATGGAGCCTTCACACAGGTGGTAGCCGAGCCAGACGACCGGCGGGTGCAGGCCGGCGGCTTCGGCGAGTAGGCCGACTTTGTCGTAGTCCCAGGCGCGTCCGCCGCGTCGCTGGCGGTGGCCGGCGACCTTTGGCTTTCGCAGGGTGCGCCAGTAGTCGGGGTGGACCCCGGTGGAGGCGACGAGGTCTTTCTCGTTGCGGAAGCCGCCGTCGGCGAGTGCCTGGGGTAGCCGGTCGGCGATCAGGTGCGCCAGCTCGCGGCGCACGGTCGGGACTGCCGGGTCGTCGGCGGGGGCCAGCCACCGCCGTCTGTTGGCAGGCGTCGCCTCTGCCGGGGCGGGCACCGCCTCGGGTAGGGCGGCGCTGTCGGCGAGGTAGCCGAGTAGCAGGGCGGCGAACTCGCTGAGTAGGTGTTCGAAGCCGCGGCTGCGGTCGCTGTAGTCGGCGATCGGCAGCCATCGACCGCCGCCGCGGTGGCCGACCCGGTGGGCGGCCTCGTGCACCAGCACCAGCAGGGTGCGGTGCCGGTCGGCGAGGGCGTCGCGGTGGATGGCCACGTCGCCGCTGCGCGGGTTGTAGAAGCCGTCCGCGCACGGCGATTCCTCGCTCTGCGAGTACACCCGGACCCGGTCGAACGCGAACGCCCCGATCGCGCGGCTGACCAGGTCACGGGCGCCGGCGAGGATGTCTCGTTCTGCCGGGGTGAGGGTGCGGTCGGTCACCCAGGTGGTCTTGTCCCGGTTGCGCTGATAGTGCCGGTCCGGGCGACCTCGACGCCGAGCAGGTCCATGAACGCCCGCTGCAGGTGGAGCGGCAGGCCGCTGGCTTTGACTTCGGTGTAGCCGTTGTCGATCAGGTCGAGCGCGGCCGTCTCGTTGCCGGAGGTCGTGTAGAAGGTTTGCGCGGGTAGGTGGTGGCGCGCCCAG
The DNA here is from genome assembly GCF_040638275.1 of Actinoplanes sp. NPDC026623. Taxonomy (NCBI): domain Bacteria; kingdom Bacillati; phylum Actinomycetota; class Actinomycetes; order Micromonosporales; family Micromonosporaceae; genus Actinoplanes; species Actinoplanes sp. NPDC026623. The sequence continues at coordinate 46,611 of NZ_JBEZXZ010000051.1, forward strand.
CTGCGCCAGGCGGCCCGCGGTCGGGCCTCTACCGTGCTGAAGAACTGTTCCGGTTCCCGCAGGGTGCCGCCGGCCAGGACGTGGGTGGCGAATCGGGCAATGATCCGCGGGTCTTCGCTGGTGGCGAGCATGGCGCGGACCGCGGTGCGCAGGGCGCCGGCTTCGATGACGGTGCGGTCGCGGTTCTGCAGGCCTTTGGCGTCCAGCGGCAGGTCGTAGGAGGCCAGCAGGTCGGGTTGGATGTTGACCAGGACCCCGCCGATCCAGACCCTGCCGACCGGCCCGTCGAGCACGCATGACCCCGGTACGGACGGTGGGCGGTAGCCGGGTTCAGACAGCGCACGGAACCGGCCGATGGCTTCTTCGGCGAGCACCCCCGTGCAGGCGACGGTGAAGACGGTGCCCTTGGTGCGGCCTATGCGGTACAGGTGGTAGACGAGCATTTCCGTGCCCTGCGCCGATCGAGACGGGACCAGCCCGTTGAGCAGGTGCCGGCGTTCGACGGTCGGGGTGAAGCCATAGCCGACGGTCTCGCAGCGGACCTGTCCGATCTCAGGGCTGCGCGCCAGCACCAGCGCTGCGAGTTTCTTGCCCTCGCCGAACTGGCCGATCTGGTTGCCGGCCTTGGTCGAGTGGCCGAGAACGAGACCTTCCTCGGGAATGCCGGGACCGTCGTCGGCGATGGTCAGGACCCCGCCGGCCCACGACACGCGGGCCAGGGGGTCTTCGTCGAGGGCGTTGGCGATCAGTTCACACAACGCCCGCACCGGCGTCCACGACTTCACGTAATCAGGCGAAATGGGATAGGCGAGGGTGTCGGCTACCCTGTCAGGGCTGCCGGTGGGCATGGCTGCGACATCGTGGTCGACCACGGTGATCTCCTTGAAATGAGGGGTTCGAAGCTCTCGCTTCACGACGCAACGGCGCGCCGGCTGAAGCCGAGAGCTGGCGCGGGCGCTGGAAGGCCTGCGCGGATCGGTGCGCTGGTGGGCCGGGGTGGTGGAAGCCGGTGATGGCCAGCGCTCTTCGCCCGGCCGTTGCCTGGGACTTGTCAGGCGCGCACGCTTGGCTCAGTCTCAGCCGGATGCGTCGGTGCGCCGATGGTTGCCGGCCGGCTCGGCGCAGGGGTGCAGTTCGATCGCTGTCTGCGGGGGGATCCAGGCGGTGATCTGCTCGCCGACCGCTTTGTGGCCGTGCTCGCGGATCGCGGTAGCTGACCGTGTGGTGGCCGGGCGGAAGAACCAGCCAGGTCTCGTCCGTGCGACGACCCTGGAGCCGAACTCGCGGCGTGCCTCCTCGGCACTGAGCGGGTCACCGGTAGCCGTCCAGGTCCACCGGCACAGCAGGACCTCGTGTCCGCTGCTCATCGGCGCTCTCTTCGGTGGCGAGCGTCAAAGGCGTTGAGTTTGCTGATGTCGAGTAGCACGCTGTTCGCCTTGATCTGAGTAGGGCGGCGCCGGACTCGGGGCGGTTTTGGCGAGCGTTGGATGTGCGCGAGCAAGTCGTTCGCCGGGCTCCGGATGGGGGTATTGGCCGCCGCTCTGGGCAAAAAGAGTGGCGGAGGGCCATTTTCAGAGGTGGCGAATAGCTGCCACCGGCTCCCGGCGCGCGGGGGAGCTTCGCTGGCTCCAATAACGGCTGGCGGTCCGGTGGCTTGGCGCGTC